>JAMNXX010000175.1 GCA_023623095.1 Bacillota bacterium
CATATTTCAAAATTAAAAGCTGCAAAGATTATCGTTGGCAGGCGAGAAGGTACAAAGATTTATTATTCTATTGCTAATAAAAAAATAAAAGATCTAATTCGAGTATTGATAGAAGACTAATTTTTTTTTCGTTAGTATATCGTAAAATTATAATATATTAATATTTTAATAAAAGAAAGGATGGATTCTATGAAAAAAACAGATCTATTGATTATCGGAGGAAGTGCAGGGGGAATTTTAAGCGCTACAACTGCAAGGAAAGCATATGGAGACATTGACATCACCGTCATTCGCGAAACGGAAGAAGTCATGGTGCCTTGCGGTATCCCTTACATTTATGGCACATTACATGACACAAACAAGAATATCATTCCAAAAGCAATGTTAACGGATGCAGGCATTCATCTTTTAATCGATCGGGTCACCCATATTGATAGAGAGGCAAAAACTGTCGCTACAAAAAACAATGGTGCCATCCAATATAAGAAAATGATCCTGGCCACCGGTTCCCTGCCTATCGTTCCCACATCGATTCCAGGACACGATTTAGAAAATGTATTCCCAATCACAAAAAATAAGGATTACTTAGAGATGCTTCTAGAAAAAGTGAAAAAGGCTGATAATGTTGTGGTCGTTGGTGGAGGATTTATCGGCGTCGAATTTGCAGAACAAATCAAATTATTAGGAAAAAATGTTTCCCTGATTGAACTGGCAGATGCTTGTTTATGGCAGGCATTTGACAAAGAATTTACAGATGATTTAGAAAATATTCTGAAAGAAAAAGGAATTGACGTACGAACAAGATCGACCGTTAAAAGAATGATCGGTTCAAAAACGGTAAGCGCGGTAGAATTACAAAGCGGAGATGTCATTCCGGCAGAAGTCGTTATTCTCGGACTTGGTGTAAGACCCAATAGCACATTGGCCCAAGAAGCTGGTATTCAAGTAAATGATAAAGGTGCCATTGTTGTGGATCAATATACCAGAACTAGCGATCCGGATATTTTCGCAGTGGGAGATTGTGCAGAGAAAAAATGTTTCTTCACCGGAAAAGACGTTCCTGTTCTTCTCGCCTCTACTGCAGCAATGGAAGCAAAAATTGCAGGTTCCAACGCATTTCAATTAAGGCTTGTGCGTGCAAATAAAGGAACCATTAGCGCCTTTTCAACAAAAATATTTGGGAAAACCTTTGCGGCAGCAGGAATTACAGAGGCACGTGCCCGCGAAGAAGGTTTTACTATCATGGTAGGAGAATTTACTACCATGGATAAGCATCCTGCTTCTCTGCCCAGAAGCCAGAAGGTAAAAGTGAAACTGATCTTCTCAAAATGTTCGGGGGTAATCCTCGGCGGGCAAATATCAGGAGGAGATTCTGTGGGCGAAATGATCAATATATTGAGCCTGGCTATCCAAAAAGGAATGACTGCAACCGAGTTAAATACATTCCAAGTAGCAACCCATCCTTTGATTTCATCATCACCGATTTCATATCCAATTAACTCTGCTTCTATGAATGCCATTGCATCCAATTGCAAGCATCTTAACGAAGATTTAGAAATATAGCGGCTGAAGCAATATAAATAGATTCTAAGATGCTTCCCCAGATAGCTGCATGGCTTTCATGCTTGAAATCTTTTATACAGGAGTAACTTCGGTTATTTCATATCAGCACATCATATTTCTGCCCAAAATCATCTGATTCTGGGCAGTTTTTATATTTCTCACTCAATTCAATTGTATCGCTTTCTATTGCCGGGGAACCTCAATAATCGCTTGATAGTCCCCACTAGACCAGTGGTAAATATCATTTGCCGTCGGCCCTTTTTATATAAAAGTTACTTTATTATGCATCTTTTATTATTTTCGCAGCAAGCTGATATGGGTGATACTGCTCGCAGAGAAACGCCATCTAATAGCCAAGTGCTTCCAGTGGTGCTATTTTCAAAATAATCAAAACGGACAATGATCTCAAATACATCGCAAGGCACAGGTACATTTGTTACTGCCTCGTGGAAGGTATATCCTCTGTTGGGATCGTGCTCCTGGCTGAATTTAAATATAGGCACAACAACAAGATCCACATCCTCGCCGAAATTATTCACGTAAATGAGTCTTGCGGTGAGAATAGGTATCGCTGCTGCTGTACCGTTTCCCTTGAATAAAAGATTTTCTGCAAAGCTTAGCTTATAGGTACAGCCAGGAGTTACAGCCACCGTCTGCTGCAATGTTACCGACTTATTTTCTTCTTCAACAGTATCAATGCTTTCAATCCTAGCTGCCGATAATCCCTCGTATGCAATATTCGTAAGATTTGGATCGTTATTTACCCGGGCAAAGTTTGGATTCACTTCCTCCCGGTATTGAAATGGAAAATTGGGTTCGGTGCTGCGCACCTCAAAACCTCCGTTTTTGATCAGCTCTCTGCTTTCACATCTACACTTCAAGGGCTTCCGTCTCTTCATACTCCGTCACCCCCTTAGAACACTGACAATGAACCGGCGCCTCAGGCACTGCCCGCAATTGCACTGTATCCAGAAGCCATTGCGTATTTCCCATATCCGTTACGGAAAAATCAAATTGGACATAAACGCTGGATACATCGTAAGGAACAGGGATGTCAGCCGTTCTTTTGTGGAAACTATAACCCTCATTGACGTCATTTTCGCCGTTTGTTTTGGCGATTGAAACATTGATAACGTCAAACTCTATGCCATTTGCCTTCGCCCAAAAAACCCTTCCGATAAGGCGAGGAGTATCTCCAGCAGCTTCCCCGCGCCTGAGAAAGTTTTCAGCAAAGCTAAGTTCCAACCTACATCCGGGCATTACAGGAACGATTTGGAGAAGGGATACGGATTTCGGTTCTCGAACGTCGCTGACAGCGCTTTCAAAGCTTGCCACAAAAACCCCTTCGTATTCCACCGTCGAATTCGCTCGGACAATTGCCTGGTTGCCGGACTCCGGCAGTTGGCGC
>JAMNXX010000090.1 GCA_023623095.1 Bacillota bacterium
TGTAATCATGCGGCTTTCTATTTCACAGCTCAAAGGCCGATGTCTTTTTTCTAATAAATCCATCAATTTCTCTTTATTGTGCTTTACCAGTTCTGCTTCTTTCTTTTTATAAAAATCATCGCGCTGTTGACTATTATCAAAAGAACAATCCAAAATATCTTCCGGTGCATTTAATTCTATCAATCGCTGCATCTGTGTAACCGTCAGCGTTACTGCCATTTGCTCTCCCCCTATCGGACGCCTTGCTTTGGAAAAACCATCGCATCCAAAAATGTCGTTTGAAAATCCGGATGGATTGCAAGCTCCAGATGTTCAACGCGCTGTGCCTCCACAGAAGCTCTCCTGCGCTCATATATCGATAGAAGAGCCATACATGCTCCTGATCCTGCTGCATTTCCAATAGAAGTCACTTTTTCCTTTTCAATTTGTGGCAGCAGTCCTATTCTTAAAGCGCTTTCTTTTTTGATGTAATTGCCAAACGCTCCTGCTAAAATGATCTGCTCCAGTTCTCCTGCTTCCGCTCCGATGTGTTTTAACATCAATTGGACTCCGGCATATATGGCGCCCTTGGCAAGTTGTACTTCCCTGATGTCCTTTTGGGTGATGACGATATCCTCTCCCGCCTTTCCCCAAGCCAAAACGAATTCATTTCCGTATTTCCCGTTGCGCAACCGTGAAAGCAATGACGGATGGATCCCTTTTTCTTTTGCGGACTCTTGCGTAGCTAATTTTCCGTTGTGGTCTAAAATCCCAGCTTCTAACATCTGCGCCAATGCATCGATAAGCCCTGAACCGCAAATCCCGATGGGCTGCTGATCATCGATGACTTGGAGGAATACTTCTCCATTTTTTATTTCCACGCCTTCTATCGCACCGGATGCTGCGCGCATTCCATGATGAATTGCCGCTCCTTCAAATGCAGGTCCTGCAGCTGTGGAACAGGCCATGACATGCCCGTCTTTGCTCAACAAAATTTCTCCATTGGTGCCCACATCGATGACCAAATATAACCCTTTTAAATTTGCTACATTTGTCGTCAGAAGGACTGCCGTTATATCTGAACCCACATGTCCTGCAATATTGGGAAGCAGATGGACATTTGCCGCAGGATGGATATGAATATCTAGATCTTTCGCAGGCATATCCACCGCATCACAAAAAACCGGCACAAAGGGGGCCTTTGCAAGACCTTCCGGGTTTGCACCCATAAATAAATGGCTCATGGTCGTATTGCCCACGACGACAAGATCATAAATATGATTTTCATCGATATGATTGTTTTTCTTAAATGCATCAATCATATCGTTCAAACAATCCCTTATTTTTGTCTTCAAAGTCAATAAATTTCCCGGTTCCTCTCTGCTATGTAAGATACGGGATATCACATCTGCACCAAAAACATTTTGAGGGTTTGTTTCGGCGATTACATCGACCAATTTTCCCTGATTGAGATCCCAAAGCATCGCCACCACTGTGGTGGTTCCTATATCCAAAGCAATGCCATAACAGCTGCGCTGGGTATCCCCTTTCTCCAAATCGATAATATGGTTTTCCCTTACGGTTACGGTGATCTTTTGATCCGCCTCCAATAGATCGTGTATCGCCGGTATCAGCAAAGGATCAATAGTGTAATCATCTTTAGGCAAAGATTCCATGATCCGTTTAATATCGTTTTTTTGTTCCTCTACCGTAGGCTGCTCTACTTCAACAAAGTATTTTTTGATATTGGTTTTGGGAATGAATCCTTCTGGCAAGTGCATTAATTTTTTCTTGCGGGACGCGGCGCTATTGATTTCAGGAACCATGATGCTCAGATCATCTTCTGCACGTAATCGGCAAGCCAATCGGTATCCTGCTCGAATCTCCGCATCTGTAAGGAGCGATCGTTCAATCGGATCGGGAGCAGATGTTTTTCCCGCCAACACCTTTACCTTGCATTTTCCGCATGTGCCTTTCCCTGCGCAAGTTCCATCAATCATAACCCCTGCTTGCGCAGCAGCATCTAAAAGGCTGTCGCCCTCATTGACAAATTGCTTTTTACCAAATGGCATAAAAGTTACCCACATTGCATGTGCCCTCTTTCTTGTATTTTGTAGCTATGCATGTGCCTTTATGAACTACCCTCCACTTATCAACCTTGCGGTTTGATTGAAGTGGGGCTTCTCGGGTAATCCCATCTAATGACATGGAATTGACCAAGCGAACCCTCTCGTTCCAAAAGTTACTATCCCTATGATATGGCTATTAAATATCTCTGCCCAGATCTATCGTATAAAGAAACTCGATCTGATCCCCGTCCTTAACGATACAAGTGCCTACTCCTTCTCCAAGGGTCTTTCCGTTTACCCGGTACAACCAACCGCTTTTTGCACCTCTGTCAAATTCATAGATATGATGGATTCCTCTTACATAAGCAGTCATTCCTGAACCCTTATAATCCAAATGAATATTTTTTTCATCCGTCACTTTTTCTAATATCTCCAGCACCGTATCATTTTCATCAATCGCTACCGTTGTAGTATTTAATATGATCCCGATATCTTCCGGCCCTACGATAGAAATTGTCACTGCCGGCTTTTGAGCTTTTGGAGCCTCTACATCTTTTTTAGGCTTTGTTTCTGTCTGGGGTTTGTCTTTTTTTCCATTCTGTTTCGCCGGAGGTTTTTGCTGTGTTTGCGTTTTGGCAGTTTGTACTTTTGAATCTTCTTGTCCTTCGTTCTCAGGCTCTCCTTGCATGTCCTGATTGTCTGTAACGAGTGTTTCCTCTGTAGGATCCCCTGCTTCTTCCTCGATGGGTTTATTGGAGGTTGAAATGGGGAGTTCTTCATCGGACGATGCAGAAGAGACAGCCCCTCCGCTGCCGCATCCAGAAAAAATTAGCACGATGCTGAGTAATAGTGCTAAAAACAAAATCCAGATCTTACCTTTCAATCCTATTCCTCCTCTAGTGGTAAAAGCTATTAAAATCT
>JAMNXX010000213.1 GCA_023623095.1 Bacillota bacterium
TGATCGGATAGATAGCGGCTACATCTGTAAATGCATATGCAACATATGCAGCAGCTGTATTTCCATCCATCGTTTTCATGTTCTTTGCCATTTTTCCTCCCCCTTTTTTTGCATGTTTTTTAGCACATTTCGTTTATATATAGGTTTTTCATAATTCCTATTTTAACGCATCATTCAAATCTATTTAAACTTCCTTTCCTATCTGAAATGCTTTGCCAACATCTTCTCCTGCTACATGATACCTTGAATTCGCCGGATCAAACATAATTAGCTCCATTTTCTCAATATCCGGTAATCCTTTTTCTCCAAGCATCGCTTCATCCACTTTGATGTCGACGATTTCCCCAATAATTTGTGTATGGGAACCGATGTCAACCGTTTGAATCACTTTACATTCTAAATTAATAGGAAATTCCTTCACATAAGGAGCATCTACCAATGTGCCCTTTACCGGTGTCAGCCCGGTGGCAGAAAATTTATCGGTTTCTCTTCCCGATACCATTCCGAAATAATCCGCTTCTTTTGCATATGTCTTAGATGGAATGCTGATTGTAAAAGCTTTTCTGTCCATGATATTTTCATAAGTATATCTATTCTTCCTTAATGAAACTGCAACGCATGGCGGACTGGAAGCACAGATTCCTCCCCAAGCAGCATTCATAACATTAGGCTTACCTTCTTTATCATATGTTCCAACGATAAAAGTGGGAGTTGGAAAAACGATTGTTTTTGCACCTAAACTCTTTTTCATAATAAAATCCTCCTTCTATAATTGTTTTTTTATAAATTTATTGCTATTTTATACTTTCTTAAACAGAAAAATATAAAGTACAAGCTTACTCAAATTCTAACATTGAATAAAGAAAATAATTCCCTTTCTAAATATAAAAAGGGAAGATTCCGCCAACATCATAAGTCTTTCTTTATATATTCTTTACGACGATTTCTTCAACCGTCAAGTGTTTTCTTGTTTTCGTGTTCGCAATAATAATATCAGCCATATCATCTGGGTCGATAAATCTTTCTTTTTTCTCCGGTTGATTTGGATCACTCCAGAATTCTGTATTCATGTTCCCCATATAAACATTGGTTACACGGATAGGAGTATCTTCAAGTTCAATCGCTAAAGTTTCTGCGAATCCTCTCATCCCAAATTTGCTCGCACAATAAACAGATTCATGCATTTTAGGACGTTTTCCTGATTTCGATATAATGTTGATAATATAACCATGATTTCTCATCTTCATTTGCTTTAATACTGCCTGTGTACAGAAAATCGTTCCTTTCAGATTAATATCGATCATATCGTGAATAGATTTTTCATCGATATCCTCAACAAAATCAAATGAGCCTACTCCTGCATTATTGATTAGGATATCGATATCTCCTATTTCTTTATTAATAGCCTCAAATACTTTTTCTACCTCTTCGTTTACGGAAACATCCACCTCATAAATAAAATTTGTATTTTTTAATGCTTTTGCAGTCCTCATTAGTTTTTCTTTTGTTCTTCCCAATAGGACAACGCAGGCACCTAATTCAGAATATTTTTTAGCAAGGCTTGCTCCTAAGCCGCTTCCTGCTCCGGTGATAACGACTATTTTATTCTCCACAAGCACACCTTCTCTCCTTCGCCATTTTGTAATTTACCAGTTCTGCATCGCCCCACCTTCCTCAGAAGGTCTACAAAGTGCGCCATATATTGCGAGAAGGCCCTTTTTCACCTTTGGCTCCGGCCTCTTCCACGTCGATTTTCTCCTTTTCAATTCATCATGGGAAACTTTTAATTCAATAACTCCGCTCGGTATATCATACTCAATGATATCTCCATCCTCAACAAGAGCGATCACGCCTCCATCGTATGCTTCAGGAGAGACATGTCCGATGATTGAGCCATGATTGAATCCAGAAAAACGTCCATCTGTAATCAATGCAACCTTCTCCTGCAAACCTTTTGCCAACAATCCGTCAGTAGCTTTCATCAATTCATTCATCCCAGGAGAACCCTTACAACCCTCATATCGGATGACGATTACATCTCCCTCTGCAATTTTATCCGCCATAATTGCGGCATATGCATCTTCTTCGCTATCAAAAACCTTTGCCTTTCCAATGAAATGCCACATCGATCGCGGTACACCGGTAGGGCGGCAAACTGCGCATTTTTCAGCAAGGTTCCCCTTTAGTATTCTTATGCCTGCCGTATCAGAGAACGGTTTATCCAGTGTTTTTATGACACTGTCATCAGCTACATGTATATTTTGTAGATATTCTCCCCAAGTGTTACCGGTAAGCATTTTCTCATCTGTATAAAGCTTCTCTTCCAAACGCTTCATTACAGCCGGTACGCCGCCGGCATTATACAAGTCTATGACACTAAGAACGCCGCTTGGTATCACGCCGACCAAGCATTTAATTTCTTTGGCTATCCTGTCAAAATCATCTACTGTGATATCCAATCCAAGCTCTCTTCCGTATGCAAGAATATGAAGCACCGCATTTGTGGAGCCTGCAATCGCCATATACAGCATGATCGTATTTAATAATACGTTTTTCGTGACGATATCTTCCGGACATATCCCTTTTTGTGTTAGGTGAACGATAAATCTGCCCGCTTCAACGCATTTGCGCAGTTTCAGATTATCGACCGCCGGTATTGTTGCCGTTCCGGGAATCACTAAATTTAAAGCTTCACCCAATATCTGCATTGTATTTGCCGTCCCCATTGACGGACATGCACCAAAAGAAGGACATGCGTGGTCTTCAACGAGATTTAAAAATTCTTCGTCGCCTTTCAATGCAGCAACATCTATCTCTGCCTGAACAACTTTTCGTCCGTTAAAACTGCCTGCATACATCGGTCCTCCGGTAACAACAATTGTGGGTATTCCAACCCTTAATGCTGCAAGGTACGCACCCGCTATAATATTATCACAGGATGCTAAAATTACCAAACCGTCAAATTTATGTACTTGAACTACGTTTTCGATGGCCATTGCAACCACATCCCTCGCTGCAAGTTCATAACGCAATCCGTCTGAACCTGTCGCAACGTTTCCGCATGTAGCAGGCACACCAAATTCAATCGGCATTCCGCCGTTCATCCAGATTCCTTGCTTGACAGACTCAGCCAGCCTTCTAAGATGTCCTGTTCCCGGAGAGCCTTCAAAATATGTATTGGCGATTCCTATATGGGGCTTGTATTTTATGTCCTCGTCATCGTATCCGGCAGCTTTATAAATGATTCTTCTGTTTGCCGCCCCTACACCTTGCCAATACGCTCTCTTTCCCTGCATTTTATACATGCACTTTACCTCCAAATACATGAAATTTCAAAGATAGAATCTTTGTTCGGCAAAGGGTTAAAAGGCGCTGGAATTTCTGCGCCAGCGCCTTTTCCATATTGTATAAGGAATCATTTCGCTTCTGTTGGCGATTCATTTCCCTGCAAATTTTTCTTACTTTCACTTTGCAGGTTAAGCTTCAATAGCCAGCCCGCACCACCGAAAATAACGATAATAATGAAAAGAAGCATTACTATTGTTCCAGGCAACATATCTTTCCCTCCTCTTCCTTTGAATCCTCAGCTCTATAAGAATGGGAACAGCGAGTCTGCCATAATGATTACCATCAATGGCACGGCCACGAACTTAACCCATGGATCAAACCATGCACCAACCTGTATGTCGCTTCCGACATTCATATAGTTTTCTCTGATTCTCTTTGTTCCGTAGACATAATTGAAGAAAATCGCACCTAATCCTGCCGTTACGATAAATCCATAATTGCCCGCGAAATTGTTCCAGAAATCAAACTGGGACTGATTGACAACGCATACAAGGGCCATCGCTAATGTAATGATTCCTGCTACAAGAACTACCTTCTTTCTGGACCAATTCAAGCCATCCGTAAAAGAGGTAACTGCTACTTCCATCTGCGCCATTGCCGAGGTGAAAGCAGCAAAGAAAATCGCCGCCATCGCTAAAATTCCCATTAAGTTCCCGAATGGAATCATGGAAAGGGCTTTTGGCAATACAATGAAAATCAACCCTGCACCAGACTCTGGATTTAATCCGAGTGCAACACAGGTGGGGATGATTGTAAATCCAGCCAATATCGCTGCAGCTGTGTCAACAGCGCATACGTTAAGCATACTCAATGTTATGTCCTCATACTTTTTGATATGAGAACCATATACGAGAACACAGCCTGGACCCACGCCGACTGAAAATAGTGCTTGACCGAGAGCAACTTTCCAAATCTCAAAATTTGCAAGCTGTGACCAATTAGGATTTAAATAATAGTTATAACCTTCAGTAATATTTGGAATCGCTACTATAGAAAATCCAATAATAATTAAAAATATTACACAAATACCTGGAATCATGACCTTACTGGCTGCCTCGATTCCTTTCACGATTCCGAGATACAACAGCACAATCATAAAGATCGTAACCAATGCCGTTAAGAATAACATAATGCCCGTCTGATCCGTTTGCATAAAATTATAAATCTCTTCCGGTGCCATCTTCGATTTCATATCCGTAGCAAAGCTATACATAAAATAAATTGCTCCGGCAGTTACGCTCATATAGAAAAAGTTCATCGTCGCATAAGATATCGAAAATACGCTTCCGACTATTTTCCCGCCGGTTTTGCTGCGCAAAATTTCTGACCATGCGTCTAAATTGCCACCTTGAATCCCTTTGCCTAGTCCCGCTTCTACCAGTGCGAGCGGGATAACAATAACGATTAGACATACTAAATAAGCAAATACGAAAGCGCCTCCTCCATATGCGCCGACAAGGTATGGAAATCTCCAAACATTTCCTAGACCGATAGCCATACCCGCCATAGACATTATTGTTCCAAATCTACTTCCCCAACTTTCTCTTACCACTACATCGCTTGACATTTTTTTCCCTCCTAGGCAGTGATATTGTTTATTAATTCACTATTTTATTAGCCTTTTGGAAATTCTGAAAAATTAGCAAATAATTTATCTATGCTACCAGTTGTGTCTCCAATCAGAATTCTTAATTTATTTAATTATACTTTCATAATTCGCTCCAGTGATTCGTTGAATCTCTTTTAGTTCAAAAATCTAATGCTGAAATAAAATATTAAATTTAGGGTATAATCTTCTTAGAAAAAGGATTTAGAAGAAGGACAGATGTTGTAATCATATTTTTCACGGGGTTATGGTTACCATATAACATTTGTCCTTCCTTCTTTATTAAATAAAGCCATAATATGGTCTCTGTGCAGTCGCATGGTGTACCCACTTGATCATTGTAATAAAGTCATATACCGGAAGTTTGACCGCTCTTTGAATATCGGATGCATAAGGAGGCAGATCGCTGCATTCTAAAAGAATCGCTCCGATATCCGGGTTTTCCTCTACCAGTTCTACAGCAGCTTTCACCACATCTCTTCGAAATGCTTCATTGTCAAATACCCCTTCTTTCTCAACGATGGCTACCATTCCCGGCAATTTTCTAAGATCTTTTACCACGCATATGCTCGGATCATCTATCCCACAGCTTTTAAATAAATTCGGAGTGATTCCGGCTCCATCTGCTGTTAATACGCCCACCTTTTGATTGGGTTTTAAGCCGGTCTTGATCCAAGGAACTTGAACCATACTAGAAAGAAATACAGGAATGTCAACTGCAGCAGCTACTTTATCCTGGAAGTTTCCAAAAAAACCACATGCTGCACATATTGCACGAGCGCCTTCTGCCTCTAATTTTTTGGCTGTTTTTATGATATCATCGACGAGTGTAGGATCTCCTACATGGATTCTTTCTTGAGTACAGTTCTGCACCACTTCCAATCTTACCGGAAAATCATAAGTGCAGAGGTTCGCAACATTTCCGGGCAATATCGGGTACCAGCACCCATCCAAATATAAAATTGCTACCGAGTATCCTGATATATACTGCCCTTTTCTTTGTTGAATGATCTTATTATCATCCCCCTTTCCTAAATAACCATATTCGATAAATTTGTTATCAGGTTGAATCGCCATTTTTTCTCCTTCCCATCTTTATCATTTAATCCATTTCTAAATAAAGCCTTGATATGGCTTCTGGGTAACCGCATTGTGTAACCACTTGATCATTGTAATAAAGTCATATACCGGAAGCTTCACTGCCCTTTGTACATTGGATGCATAGGGCGGCGTATCGCTGCATTCTAAAAGGATTGCACCGATATCCGGATTCTCTTTAACCAATTCTTCGGCAGCATGAACCACTTCATTTCTAAGAATACCATTATCAAAGTATCCTCTATCCTCCATGATTGCAGAAAACTGGGGTTCATGTCTTAAATCTCTGATCACTAAGATATCCGGATCATCTATATAGCAGTTTTTAAGCAATTCCGGTGTGATGGCTGATGCATTTGCAGTAAGTACCCCAATCTTTTGGTTGGGTTTCAGCGTCGTTCTGATCCAAGACACTTGGACCAAACTTGACAGACAAACAGGAATATCCATTGCCTCTGCTACTTGCTTATGAAAATGCCCGAAAAATCCGCATGCCCCGGCAATTGCGCGGCACCCTTCTGCTTCCAATTCTTTAGCAACTTTTATTAAATCGTCTAACACGGTAGGGTCTGCGCTATGCAAACGGGGTGTATCTAAATTAGGAACTAATTTTAATCGAACCGGAAAATCATACGTAGTTGCATTGGCAACATTGCCTGGAATGATAGGATACCATACCTCAAGGTGCATAATCCCTATTGAATACCCTGCTACATATTGTCCTTTTCTCATGTGTATCATCTTATTATCATTACCTGGTGTCAGATAGCCATATTCTCTTAATTTCTTGTCATCTTGCATATCCATTTTCCTCCTTTCTAATCCACCGCATCCTTTATAAATGGATCGATGTTTAGATAGAGGGTGTACTTATCGAAAATGCATTCTATTTCACATACACCCTCTGAAATTTTATGGGTCAAATCATATCATTAGATAAGCCCTGCTTCTTTTAATGCTTTCTCAAGTTTTTCTTTCATTGCATCTGATGGAGGTGTAATCGGTCTTCTTGGTAAACCGCCCGGCAATCCCATGATGTCAAGAGCTGCCTTCACGGGTCCTGGGAACGGCTCTTCTTCCATATAAGTGTATAGCGGAGTAAGTCTTTGGCTGATTTTCAGAGCTTCTGCTAGATTGTTTTCTTTTACGATTAAATCATATATCCTTACCATTTCTCTTGGTGCCAAATTGTGCACAATACCCATTGTTCCGTCTCCACCGCTGGCTAATGTTCCCATGATTAAATGTTCAAATCCATTTACAACTCCAAAATTCTCGTTATCCTTTGTTAGTGCAATCACCTTGCATGTATGTTCCAGATCTGCAGTGTCTTTAAGACCAACAATTTTATCTATCTTGCTTAGTTCAAAAATTAATTCTGGATCAAGATCGACACCGGTAGCACTTGGATAATTATAAATAACAATTCCAATAGGAGAGTTCTCTGCAACTGTTTTAAAATAATCGATAATACCCTGTCTGCTGGTTTGCATATAATAAGGTGGAAGTACTAATGCGGCATCTGCGCCTACTTCGGCTGCATATTGGGTAAGGGCAATCGTGTCTTCAGGTCTATGACATCCTGTACCTGCGATAATCGGAACTCTTCCATTTGCTTCTTCACATGCCGTCTTGATAAGGCTTCTGCGCTCTTCAGGAGTCATCAGGGAATATTCTCCGGTGCTCCCCCCCACTAAAATTGCATGAACGCCACCATCAATTAAGTGGTTTAGCAATCTTTTAACTCCATCATAATCAATGCTGCTATCCTCCTTAAAAGGAGTCGGCATCGCCGGTATCATTCCATATAATTTATACATCTACATTCCTCCTCTTTATATTTTTTATATTTATATTTTTCGTAGTAAACTTAATTAGTAGCAGTTTTAGCTTTCTTGAATCTGGAAAAGCTTAATTTATCAATGTTAAAATCAGTTTCTTCCCCAACAACAATTTGTGACATTAGTTTCCCTGTTATAGCAGCCATAGAAATTCCATCTCCTTCATGGCCTGCAGCAATATAAAATCCGGGAACTTCTTCAACTCCAGAAACAATCGGTAGATGGTCAACAACCCAAGGCCTTAGTCCTGCATAAGCCCTTATCACATTTACATCTTTTAATATTGGAACGAAACGTATCGCCCTTTCCGCTAATGCTTGCATCACTTCGATATCATTTTTCCTGTCATATCCCACAAACTCCCGGCAACTTCCTACGATGCAATTGTCTGATAATGTCGGTTCAATTACAAATGCAACATTATGTTTTTCTACCAGTTCGCTGACTTTTCTTGTATAATTAACATCTTCAAACTTTGATAACATATATCCAAATTCTTGAATTTTTCGATTCACTATATTAAATGTTCTTTCTGTTATCAATATTTGTCCTTGTCTCGGCTTGATGGGAATATCAATTCCTACCATCTTACCTACTTCAGGCGACCATACCCCTGCACAGTTGATGATTCTTTTTGTTTTTATTTCGCCTTTATCAGTTATGGCAGCTTCCACATGCCCTTTTTCATCCAGCTTAATACCTTTTATGGGGCACTGAGTAAATACCTTTGCTCCCAGTTTTTTAGCTTCTTCGATAAAAGCAAATGCTACGGCCATGGGAGTAGCAGATGCATCGCATTCTGTCCATATTCCTCCTACCAAATCATCTGCTAGATTTGGTTCCACTTCATGTATTTCGTGCTTATCCATCATGCGCATGGGATATCCATCATCTGCCTGGGCCTTTGCATACTCTCTTGCGACTTCCAATTCCTGTTCCGTTTCGCAAACATATATGCTGCCTCTCTGAGCAAATTCAAAATCATATGAAAATTCTTGTGCATATTTTTTATAAAGCATAATACTTTCATAACCCAGTTTGGTATCTATGCCCGGTTTTTTATCGCAAATCAATAGGCTTGCATCACAGGAGCTAGATGTACCTGAAGCGATATCTCCTCTTTCAATAACAGCTACGTTCAAACCTTTTTTGGCTAAATGGTAAGCAACACTCGATCCGATAACTCCTGCCCCAACAACAACCGTATCGAAAGCTTTCATTCAGAATCACCTCCTGCTAATGTTCCAAAAGTGATGGGCCTTACAGGAGGCCTAGGTGTTGAAGCGCCTATTTCCTCCGGAACTGTTCCCAGTTCTTGTCTTAAAATTTGCTGTACCAACCTCTCACAGGTGCGCCCCTGACACAATCCCATACCAGCCCTCGTTCTTCTCTTTATCCCCGTAACATCCCTTGCTCCTTGCCGAATCGCTTCTTTTATTTCCCCTACAGTGACTTCTTCACATCTGCATACCAGCATATCGTCATCATGAAAAGCACTCACCTTTTTTCCTCCTTTCAGCATCTATTAAAATTCCTGCAGCCAATGCAATTAGCCGGTGTATACGAATTTTATGTTTTTTCTATAATCTTTTTATCCCTCTCACTTCTTCTGCTTTGTCTTGGGGTACCGCAATCGTGACTACGGGTGTTCTATCAAAGCTTTCTGGATTTAGAACTTTAATTACTTTCCCTGTGCAAACAACTTGCCCGCTCCTGTCTACTGCTTCAACTTCTGCATCTTTTTCAGGCAGCGGCAAATATTCATGTGGAAATGAAACGGTAGCCATCGTGTCAGAATAAGCCTTGTCAATGATAAAGATGGCCAATCCTGGGCATTTGGCAACACAAAGGCCGCAGCCGGTACACTTATCTTCGTTTAATGTCGGAAGATTTGTAATCGGTTCTCCTAATTCAATCGCTCCAAATCTGCAGGCAGATTCACAAGGATTGCACGGAATCTCTTGAATACATTCAATGACTGCTACCGGCCCTTTTTTGAAGCGTTCTTCAGAAGGATATTTCCCTAATTTTTTTATTTCTTCTATCGTCAAGAATCCTGTTTCTGCTAGCGACATTTTCATCACCTCTTCCACTTTTTATCTGCATCACAAGCTTTCTTTCTCGATAACTTTATGCCCCAGCACTTGCTGCAATTTGATGTTCCTCTGCTGAACCTTTTGCTGCTTCAGCTGCTGCTAACAACTGTTCTTTTGCTAACATCCTTTTTTCCCCGAAAGGACCCATTCTCAATCCTTTTAAGCGTTCCCAAGTCTCGTCTTTAAGTTTCTTTGCTTCCTCTGATGAAATATAATCTAATGCCTCTGCAATCGCAATGCCGGCCAACTTTCCTTCTTCTAGAGCCGTATTGGCTTCTTCAATTCCGGCAATATCCCCAACCACATAGATTCCCGGATAAGTGGACTCCATATTTTTATCATGTAGTGGCACCCAACCGCCCAGTAAGGGATCGAAAATGCACTCACAACCATGCATTACCGCTAATTCCACCAATGGCTTCAGTCCAGCAGCAATCGCTATGGTATCTACTTTTAATGTTTTTTCTGTTCCTGCAACAGGCTGCCACTTCTCATCGAGTTCACAGATCACGGCTTCTTCTACACGTTTGTCCCCTCTCGCTTCGATAACCGTATGTTTTGTATAAATCGGTACGCCTGCCCTGGTGATCTTAGAAGCGTGAACCCCATATCCTCCTATTTTGGGTGCTGCCTCTACCAGTGCCACAACATCAGCGCCTGCTTGCATTAATTGATAGGAAACAATCAATCCGACATTTCCTGAGCCAATCATAAGGATTCGTTCCCCTGGTAATACACGATTCACATTGATCATCGTCTGGGCAGCTCCTGCTCCCATAACGCCAGGCAATGTCCAGCCTTTAAACCGGACAGCATTTTCTGACGCTCCAGATGCAATGACGATCTTTTCAGCTTCAATGATTTCCAGTTTTTTATCTTCTACATCCAAACCTCTCTCTACAGCAATTTTCTTTTCTTGGAATAATCCAATGGCAACGCTGTTGAGCCAAATTTCAACACCGTATTTTTCAGCTTCTTCAAGCAATTCCGTTCCAATATCAATTCCTCGGGTACCTGATCGATGTGCACTCGAGCCAAAAAATTTATGAATCTGTTTAAATAACTGTCCACCTGCTTTTAAATTGGAATCTACCACTAAAACCTCAGCACCTCTTTGGGCTGCTTCAATCGCTGCTGCTAATCCTGACGGCCCCCCTCCGATGACAACGACTTCTTTTTTTATCATTCTTTATCTCCCCTTTTTCCTGTTCCATGTTGAGTTTCTATAACCATTCCTTCTTTAACCGGTGTTATACAAGTCCTCACATTGGGCTTTCCGTCTACCACCATGGCGCAATCTGTACACTGCCCTATTCCACAAAATAGACCTCGCGGTTCTTTTCTTTTTACAGTATATCTATTAATGATAATCCCATTTGCCAGCAATGCCGCTAAAATCATTTCTCCTTTTTTCGCTTTCATTTTTTGACCGTCTACTGTTATCTCTACCATTTCATCCGCTCGATCTTCTCCTAATATGACATGTTCTTTCACTCTTAATGACATCAACGAGTTCCTCCTTTCAATATCTTTTGAATAAATTCATTTGTCTGACTTTTATTGTTTTAATAACTCCTATTGTTTTGTTTGATTTGCAAGTATTGTGCCAAAGTAGTTTTTTGTCGAAATAGATAAAATTTTCATGAAGCTTGTGTATTTTTAGAGATTGGATTTTGTAGTTTGAACGGTTGACTTTGTTGGGTTGTATTAGAATCAAAATTATAGAAGCAGATCATCTCAATTGAATCGCTTTACCGCTTGTGTTTCCGGACTTTATTCAAAACGATGTGCAATATTGCACATCGTTTTAATCCAGAACTCTTTACAACTTCATATTCAGCAAATAGAAAAGCAGTGTGAAATTTTGCACATAATGTGCAAATTTTCACACTGCTTTCAGTATTTTGAATAAACAGTCTGTTCTGTTTAATAATTGTTGGCAAATAATACCTATCAATGCTCATTCCCAAACAGTTAAGGCGTTTTTATTCCATGTTTTTTAAGTTTTCTCGATATCGTACTGCGGTCTATTTTTAGGATATCCGCCATTTCTTGTGTATTTTTTGATTTTTTCTTTACGCTCAAAAGCAACTTTTTTTCGAAATCATCCATTGCCTCTTTATAAGGCAAAGAATGATCTATATCAATTATATTTTCGGTCTTTCGATGATGGTTCTTAATCATTTTTGGCAAATGCTCTAATCTAATAATTTCAGAGGATGTCGTAACAATTAAGCGTTCAATAATATTTTCCAGTTCCCTTACATTTCCAGGCCAATCAAAATCAATCAGGTATCTCATTGCTTCCGGTTCAATCTCTTTCTGCAGTCCATACTCCCTATTATATTTTTCTAAAGCATTTATAATGAGCGGCTGAATGTCCTCTCTGCGTTCCCGTAAAGGCGGAATGAAAATCGGTACAACATTTAGACGATAATATAAATCTTCTCTAAATGTTTTCTCCTCCACCATTTCTTTCAAATCCCTATTCGTCGCCGCAATAATCCGAATGTCAACGGGGATTTGTTCTTTCCCACCGATTCTGATGATTTCACGGTCTTGAAGAACCCTCAGCAGCTTTGGCTGAAGGCTTAAAGGCAGTTCACCGATTTCATCTAAAAAAAGAGTTCCTCCATTGGCCAGCTCGATTAAACCAATTTTTCCCGTACTGCTGGCGCCTGTAAAAGCTCCCTTTTCATATCCAAAAAGTTCAGATTCCAGTAAAGATTCCGGAATGCTGCCACAATCCACTTTAATAAAAGGCCCATTTTTTCGTTCACTATTGCGGTGAATTAATTTGCTGATGATCTCTTTTCCTGTTCCGGATTCCCCTTGAATCAGAACCGTGGAATCTACTTTCGCCACACGCTTTGCCATCGCTACAATTTTTTTCATTTTAGGACTAGAGGCGACAACTCCATCTGTTTTGGTCTGCTCCCAACGCAAAACTTCCAGCTCTGATTGATATTTTTCTGCGAGTTTCTGTGCTTCATGCAGTTCTTCTTTCATGCGGTTTAACTCCTTGATATCTGGAGAGCTCGTTGTTATCCGAATGACTTCGCCATCATTTAATACATTGTTTCCAGCCGAAACAAATTCCTTTCTGTTTTGCAGATTTTGTATAATCGTAATAGAATTCTTTTTGTCAAAGGATTTAAATGAAAAAGATTGCGGCTTCATTTTCCCATCGGCTAATTGAACCATTTCTGTACGATCCGATTTCACTCCTTCACCCTGTTCGCATGTATTATTAATACTCAATGTGATTCCCTTGCCAACAGTAACATACAAGCTGTCATAAGATGACTCCAAAATTGCTTTAAAATCTTCTTTAAGATCTTCATCGTCTTTAATATCATACGAAAAATTTCCTTCAAAAATTTGTTCATGTTCTAAATTAGGAAGATAAACTTTAACAACATCTCTTTTAATATATCCTAGATAGATTCCTTCCCTATCCTCAAAAAGAAGAATTTTTTGCCAAGAATTGCTGAATGTAAAGATCCCTTCATCTCTTCCTGCAATAATGACATCCTGATTCATCATTTTTCGAATGTTTATATTCTGATGTTTTTCCGAGAGAAATACAAATAAATCTAATATGCCCATGACTTTCCCATTTTCAAGAACGGGTAATTGTGTTGTCTGTCCTATACGAAACATGTCCAATATTTTTTCTGCTTTTTTTTCCGCGATATCGATGAAAAGATTTTTTTCTAAATAAATATCTTTGTTTAACATCGCAAACAAACCCCTTCTCTTGATTGAATTCGTTTTTTGTATTATCTATATCTTATAACAATTCATAAATTTTTGCCAACCCAAGTTTTGCTTGAACGCCTTTTCCATTCGTTTGAATATAGAACGAAAACCTAACCTCAAAATAGAGGTTAGGTTTTTCATTACTGTATCATCATATTCACCTTTTTAAAAAACATCCATATTTGATTGCAAGACAAAGTTATCCCTGGCTTTACTTCTCTACCAGCCATTCTAATCTCAGGTTCTTGAGCGTTGCCTCTGTAGGGTTTCCCGTCTCCGGATCCCATCCGGCAAGCTCATAATATCGTTTCTTGGCAGCTTCAAAGCTTTCTCGATCTACACGGGCTCCCTTTGCCGGCCCATCCGGAAGCGGTTCGAACAGGCGATCAGGGATTTTGTCGTCTTTGGCTGTGAAACCTTCTCGGGCGTTGAATGCACGCATCATGTTGATTCGACGTTCCCCGATTTGCATGAGTTCGTATAGGGAGGTTTCCCAGCCGATTCCGTAGCGGCACAACGGTTCCAGATCGCT
>JAMNXX010000193.1 GCA_023623095.1 Bacillota bacterium
AATGCTAAAAAGATCGTTTTCCCTTTGAATCGCTGCAATGTACGGATTGTGGGAACAAAAGATTTTAAAATGAGCGATATGATTTCGGATGCAGTCGAAGAGCTCAATATGATTTTAGATTCTAAAAAGTGCGAAGAAGATTGATTTCTTATTATCGCCCGATATGGCGTATCCCTTGATAGGTATTTCTTTTCTTTAGCTCGTGCTGAATTCCATTTAGCACGGCTTTTTTGTTTGTACTCCATTTCGGGGCGAACAACAAATCTCGAGCACCATCTCCTGTCAAGCGATGGATAATCATTTCCGGAGGTAGGATTTCTAAAGCATTGACGATTAGGGAGATATATTTTTCTTGTGTGAGCAAAGGGAATGGCTGTTTCTGATAAAAACGATAAAGATCCGTATCTTTTAAAATATGAAGAAGGTGAATTTTAATTCCTTGAATACCGGTTGTAGCAATGTATTGAACGGATTCAAGCATATCCTGTTCCGTTTCATAAGGTAATCCGAAGATAAGATGTGCGACCACAGGGATGTTTCGTTTCTTTAATTCGGCAATTGCATTTTCAAAACAAGCCATATCATATCCCCTTCGAATGAATTTAGCAGTTCGCTCATGTATCGTCTGCAGCCCCAGTTCTATCCATAAATAGGTTGTCTGATTCAGTTCTTCCAATAAATCCAATGTTTCTTCAGGCAGACAATCGGGGCGGGTGGCAATAGCAAGCCCTACGATATCGGGGGAAGATAATGCTTCTTTATATTTTTGTTTTAACTGTTCAACAGGCGCGTACGTATTTGTAAAACTCTGAAAGTATGCAATGTATTTATTGGCAGTCCATTTTTTAGATAAAAATTTTTTTTGCTGCTGAATTTGATCGGAAATGGAAAGTTTGGCCGGAGCGGCAAATTCACCGCTTCCTTTTTCGCCGCAAAATATGCAACCTTTTGTTCCAATTGTACCATCACGGTTTGGGCATGTGAAATTTCCATTTAATGAGAGCTTCAAAACTTTTTGCCCAAAAATTTTCTTTAACTCATAATCCAGAGAATGGTATCTTTTGTCTCCCCAGCGCATCCCTTAAACCTCCGAAAAATCATTTAGAATTTATTCGAAACCGTTTCGTCTCATTATAACATAGAGGTGAAAGGATTCAAATTTGTAAGCAGAACATTCTCACCAAAAGATTTTTATTTGCATAGGATGACATAGAGCGCGAAAATAAGTAAGTTAGGATGGGTGAGAATGAATCAATATTTTAGGAGCCTTGTTGTTGGGGTTGATATTCCAATTCCACTTTGCGATGGAAAATGGAGTAAGGCAATTCATTTTGATAATGCTGCGACAACTCCCCCTCTTCTTACTGTAATGAATGAAATTGTTCGTTTTGCACCTTGGTATTCTTCGATACACCGTGGAGCTGGATATAAATCTTTATTATCTTCGAATATATATGAGCAATGCAGATGGATCGTTGCTGATTTTGTCAATGCAGATATCGAAGAAAATGCTATCATATTTGTGAAAAACACAACAGAGGCGATCAACAAACTTTCCTATCGATTGTACGAAGAAGGAAAAAAGCGCGTCGTGCTTTCCACATTCATGGAGCATCACTCAAACGATCTTCCTTGGAGGGATAAATATCATGTAGATTATGTAAAAACCGATTCTTATGGAAGGCTTTCGATGGAAGATTTAGAAGAAAAATTAAAAAAGTATGCAGGATCATTGGCATTGGTAGCGGTGACCGGTGCTTCCAATGTTACCGGATATAAAAATCCTATTTATCAGATTGCGAGACTGGCACATCGATATGGTGCGAAAATTTTAGTAGATGGGGCTCAGTTAATTCCTCATGCGCCTTTTGACATGAAGCCGATGGATTCTCCAGAACATATTGATTATCTCGCTTTTTCAGGCCATAAGATGTATGCGCCTTTTGGAGCAGGAGTGCTGATTGGTCCTAAGAGCACATTTGAAAGGAGTGCTCCGGAGTATCGAGGCGGCGGGACAGTGGAGATGGTTACGCATGATTTTATTCGATGGGCGGAGCCGCCCTTAAAAGAAGAAGCCGGTACTCCAAACATTATGGGAGCAGTAGCACTGGCGGCTGCGATAAAGTCCCTAAATTGGATTGGAATGGAAAGAATTGAAAGCAATGAAAGATTGCTGATGCATCATGCGATAAGAGAATTAAAAAACATGCCTGATATAAAATTGTATCATGATGGAAATGAACAAGACAGTGTGGGAATTATTTCCTTTAATATTCTTGATATGCCGCATCAAATGGTAGCTCAGATCCTTTCTTATGAAGGGGGAATCGCTGTGCGCAGTGGATGTTTTTGCGCGCAACCATATATACAAAAACTTCTCGGATTATCTTCCGAAGAGATTCAAAGACGCATACAGGATCCTAAATCAGCTCATCCGGGAATGGTGCGGATTAGTTTTGGGCTATACAATACGATGGAAGAAGTGGAGAAATTTGTTGATTTTCTTTATCACATTATAAAAAATAAATCCGGTTATTTAAAAAAATATCAACATTTGCTTTCGGATGATATAAAGCCATAGAAGGTTTAAAATTTTATTTTCTAAATGCGAAAACAAATTTTCCTCCATAAAGATGACCATTTTGTGAAAATGCCAAACAGGAAACGGAACATAAAAAACAAAGAGCTTGGAAACAATAAGATAAAAGAAGGAGGAAAATCGCATGAGCAAAAAAATATCGCTTCTTGTTTTCAGCGGGGATTACGATAAAGCTTTAGTCGCTTTTATACTGGCAAATACGGCGAAAGAAATGAATATTGACGTAACGATGTTCTTTGCTTTTTGGGGGTTATTTTTATTAAGAGATCCTGAAAAATTATCTTCGGAGGACAAAACAAATTATGAAAAATTGTTCGGCTGGATGACACCGAAAGGGACTGAAGAATTGCCCCTTTCCAA
>JAMNXX010000273.1 GCA_023623095.1 Bacillota bacterium
CCAACAACTTTGCACTATTAATGTTATAGTCAATTTTATCCTCGTCCTTATTGAAAAGGTATTGGTTATCCATATTAGTTGATAAGTGCTGTGATAGATTTTTCCTCGTCATGCATGCCCATGCCGTTTTTATGTCATGCCTGTCTAATGCTTTAAAATATTCTCTGATTATATCCTCCGGGGTCATTTTGGACAACTTGATTTCCAATTCGTCCTCAAAATCAATATAATCTTCAATCCAGCCATCCCATTCCTTACCCGTAATATCCTTCAAACTCTTTCTGTCGAGAGAACATGCAAAAGAATCATGCCTTCCCGCATCAATATATGCACCAATAATCTCATCATGATATTTGATAACAATCCCTCTCGCATCTCTTCTCGGTTTCAGAAACTCGGGAAGCGATTCCCTCAACCTATAAATCTCAACTACTACTTCCTTTCCGAGATAATCAGTAAAATCAAGCCCAATTTGCCTAGATAATTCATTGTTGTAAGCCCAGTATATTTTTACCGGATATTCCCCTGCCCTATGTTTAAGACTTTCAGGTAATTTTTCTTTTAAGGTATTTATTTTGTAATCAACAGTCCAGTTATATTTGCCAAATAGCTGCAATATTCGCTGCTCAATATTTGTATCAGGGTTTGTATATTCATTCAAATCCGCAACGTATCTGAAGAAGTCATAATCCGGCTCAAGCCTTTTTCCATCTGCTTCTATGTACCCTACTTCATAGAGCGTATCGTATGCAAACGGAATCTCCTTTCTACTGCCTTCTGTTCCGACAACAATCAACTTATTATCTTTGCGAGCCATTCCACTCATCTTGCTTATTTTAGTTTCATCTGTCAGCGGCTTACTTTCCTCTATCATGGACAGGATATCATGTATCATTTTATTGTCTGTAACGGATATAGGTTTTCCTTCATTCCAGTAAGGTCCATTCGGATCAAGGATAAGTTCGATTTTTGCAATGTCCTCATTCCCGTCAGTCTTTTCATAATTCTCATCCTCAACATTATCTTTTTGTGTCTCCTGCTCTAAAGAAATTTGACTGTTTTGCATTGTACTACAGCCTGTCGAAAAAACTATGATTGTTATTAATAAAAAAATCAAACATCTTCTATGCAATTTATACACTCCCAGTTTAAGCATAGATGGCATAATAACATTCCAAATAAACTCCTTTCCTTCTTCAAATAATGCCTGCATTTTAATAGACTCCTTATCAAATCACCGGTTTTGAATTAAGTACGATTTTTCTTATACTTGACAACAAATAGATATATAATCCCCAATATGGTTAGCAATGCAAAGACGGCAGTAAAAAATCGGGAAGAAAGTTGACTTGAAAAATAAATTGCCGTTGGACCATCTGCACCGCCTATGATTCCTATCGAACTTGCATTTTTCGTATCCATGTTGAATTTATAAGATAAATATAATTGCAGCAGACAAGGAAAAGATATACTAATAAAGGTAAATAAACCACACAAAACAGTAAGTATAGTAATTATTTTCATGTCTTATCCACCTCAAACATTCTTATTTTTTATTAAAGTACCGTATCCTCTACAAGTTACTTGCTTTTAAAAACAAAATAATCATTTTTAATTCCATTTAATCTTTTTATCCATTGATTTATTTAGCTTTTAATCTTATTCCTTGTTCCTTATCCTTTAAAACCTTTAAACAAAAAACCATAGTTCCAAGGCAATCCTTATACCTTTTCCCTATGGTTCCTTAATATTCCTCTATTTTTATTTTAAAAAATTTGCAAAATGAAAAAATTTATTTGATGTAGATAAATATTTATTTGAAACTAGATTTCTCTCCTTCCCTCCAGCGCTTTCGACAGCGTTACTTCATCGGCATATTCCAGATCTCCTCCCACCGGAATCCCATGGGCAAGCCGGGTCGTTTTGATTCCCAGGGGTTTGATCAATTTAGAAAGATACATTGCAGTTGCTTCTCCTTCAATGGTGGGATTGGTAGCAAGAATCACTTCTCGCACTTCATTCGTCTGCAGCCGCTGCAGCAGTTCTCTGATCCGCAGTTCTTCCGGACCGATCCCTTCCATCGGTGATATCGCTCCGTGCAGGACATGATAGACTCCGCTAAATTCTTTTGTTCTTTCCATCGCCACCACATCTCGCGGGCTTTCTACCACACAAATGACGCTCTTTTCCCTGCGTGTATTCCTGCAAATGAAGCAAGGATCAATATCCGTTATATTTGCACACTCTGAACAGTATCTTGTTTTTTCTATCGCTTCTAAAATGGCATTGGATAAATTCTGTGCATCGTCCTTTCTCATATTGAGAACATGAAATGCCAGCCGCTGTGCCGTCTTTCTGCCGATGCCCGGAAGCTTGGAGAATTCTTCTATCAAGCGTGCAATCGGTGCTGCATAATAGTCCATGGATACCACCTCGATATTTTATATAAGAAGCCGAGCTTCACGCTCGGCCACCTGTATATCAGAACAAACCGGGTAAATTCATTCCTCCCGTGATTTTTCCCATTTCAGCAGATACCATTTCTTCAGCTTTTCGTAAAGCTTCGTTTGTCGCAGCAAGGATTAAGTCCTGCAGCATTTCGATATCGTCCGGATCAACGGCCTCTGGTTCGATTTGGATATCGATGATTTCTTTTTTCCCGTTTGCTTTGACGGTAACGACGCCCCCGCCGGCACTCGCTTCCACTTCTTTCGTTTCTAATTCTGCTTGCATTTCCTCCATTTGCTTCTGCATTTTTTGAACTTGTTTCATCATATTGTTAATATTGCCCGGCATTCCCGGCATCCCAGGCATCCTTCTTCCTTTTGCCATACCTCGGTTCCTCCTCTTTTCTATTCTAAATGAAATCCTTTTTTCAAAAGCGTTTTTTCGCTTCGCTGCTCTTGAGCTTGTTCTCCATTATATCATAATATTCTATCGGT
>JAMNXX010000019.1 GCA_023623095.1 Bacillota bacterium
TATAAAGCCAAAACAAGGGTTCTTTTCTTATCGATCAATTTCTATCACTCACTTTATGTTTTTTAAGCATATTAAATTATATCAGAATACCAATTTTGTTACAATCTTACATGGGAAGTGTTGAAAAAAAGAATTGTTTTATTTGTGCTAATTTTTGATAAAATCTTGTAAAATGCAAAAAGAATCATTATAATGAAACAAAATACACCAAAAAGGAAAGGAAGAATGAAGCGATGAATTTTGAAAATTTGATGTCTGTAGATGCAGAAATTTTCAATGCAATTCAAAAAGAAATCCAAAGACAACAAAATAAAATTGAGTTAATTGCATCTGAAAATTTTGTAAGTAAAGCAGTTATGGAAGCAATGGGAAGTCAGATGACAAATAAATATGCAGAGGGATATCCTGGAAAGCGCTATTATGGGGGCTGTGAATATGTAGATATTGCAGAAGCACTGGCGATTGAGCGTTTAAAGAAGTTATTTCATGCAGAACATGCAAATGTGCAGCCTCATTCTGGATCCGGTGCAAATTTAGCTGTATATTTTGCTGTTTTAGAACCGGGAGATACTGTTTTGGGTATGAATCTTTCCCACGGAGGGCATCTAACACACGGCAGTCCAGTTAATTTTTCAGGAAAAATTTATCGCTTTGTAGAATATGGGGTTGCAAAAGATACAGAAATAATTGATTATGATGAAGTTCTTAAAATTGCAAAGAAAGAAAAGCCAAAATTAATTGTAGCAGGTGCCAGTGCATATCCTCGCATCATCGATTTTCAAAAATTCAGGGAAATTGCAGATGAAGTGGGCGCATATTTGATGGTGGATATGGCACATATTGCCGGGTTAGTAGCTGCAGGGTTGCATCCCAATCCTTGTGAATATGCGCATTTTGTAACAACAACTACGCATAAAACGTTGAGAGGGCCAAGAGGAGGAGCGATTCTGTGCAAAAAAGAATTTGCAAAACAGATCGACAAGGCGATTTTTCCAGGTACGCAAGGTGGACCCCTCATGCATATTATTGCTGCAAAGGCAGTATGCTTTAAAGAAGCATCAACAGATGCATTTCAAGCATACCAGAAGCAAGTTGTTAAGAATGCTGCAACATTAGCTGATGAATTAATAAAAAGAGGATTTCGATTAATTTCAGGAGGAACAGACAATCATCTTATTTTGATTGATTTGCGGAATAAGAATATTACGGGAAAAGATGCGGAAGCGCTATTGGATGAGGCAGGGGTTACGGTTAACAAAAATACAATTCCTTATGATCCACAAAGCCCGTTTATTACCAGTGGAATCCGCATCGGAACACCTGCAGTCACAACGAGAGGAATGAAAGAAAAAGATATGGCAATTATCGCGGAAATTATTGCAACCATTATTGAGCATCCGCATCGCTTGCAAGAAGTTCAAAGTATGGTAAAAGATTTATGTAGCCAATTTCCATTATATGAATAGGGACATGCTATTAAATTTATTTTATATATCCTTTTTGGAAAGATTCGATTTAAAATTTTTTGATAGGAGACTCTTAGGCGTTTGCTGCATAGGATGCTATGGGAAATGATTGGTAGATGGAGTGAACGCCATGGAGAAATTAAAAGAGAAGTATTTTGTTGTTTTTTCATCAAATTATCACGGATATTATATTGAAGCATTGTTGAAAAGACATGGTATAAAAAGCAGCCTTAGAAAAGCACCGAGCTCAGTAGCCAAATCGTGTCATTTTGCTATCTATATTCAGGAAGGTGATTTTAAAAAAGCGGTTCATCTTATTCAACAGACACAAATTAAAATACAAGGAATTTATGAAATCACCGATGAAGGGTATAGAAGAATCGAATAAAAATGACATTGTCAAGAGCATTTATTTTGTATAAGAATAAATGCTCTTTTTTTATTCAGAGAATTGTCATTGAGCGACTTTCAATAAATATGGTATAATGCTAGTTAGAAATCTTTAAAAAGGGTGTCGAATATGTTGGATAGAAGGCTGTTGAAAATGCTTGATGTCGGTTTAATCATTATTATAGTTGTGCTTTTTTTATTTAGCTTGATTATGATTAATAGCGCTACAAATTTAGCAGAGCAAGGATTTACTAGGCAAGTAAAAGTACAGAGCATTGCATTTGTGATTGGAATTTTTTTTCTATCCATTATTTTAATGATAGATTATAATGTTTGGGGAAATTTTTATAAGGCAATCTATATTGTTTCTATTTTAATGCTATTGCTTGTATATATCCCTGGATTAGGGAAGGTTCAATATGGAGCGAGAAGTTGGATTAATTTAGGTCCCATTGATTTTCAGCCTTCAGAGATCGTTAAAATTGGATTTATATTATCTTTTGCCAAGTTTTTAGAGACCAGACAAAACAAATTAAATACATTTAAGAGTTTAGTTCCGATTGCTTTATTTAGTGCTCCACCTATTTTATTGATCCTAAAAGAGCCGGATTTAGGAAATGCCCTTGTTCTGATGGTCATTATATTTGGAATGGTGTTTGTTTCTGGAATCCATTCTAAATTGATTTGGAAAGGAGCAGGAGCTTGTCTGTTAGCACTGCCAATTATATACAAAGTGATGGCACCCCATCAGAGGGAGCGGATCGATGCATATCTACACCCTTCCGATTTAAGTCTCCCTGGCAATTATCACGTTTGGAATTCTAAAATAGCAATTGGTTCAGGCAGATTTTTTGGGAAGGGGCTATTAGAAGGGACGCAGAAACGGCTAAAATTTTTGCCTGTTCAAGAGTCCGATTTTATTTTTGCTGTATTGGTGGAAGAATTGGGTTTTATCGGTGGATTTGCTATTTTGGTTTTGTATTTTTTATTTCTTTATCGTATGATAAAGATTTCTAAAATTGCAAAAGATACTTATGGTTCTTTAATTGTAGTAGGGATTATCTCCATGTTTGCATTTCAAATTTT
>JAMNXX010000305.1 GCA_023623095.1 Bacillota bacterium
ATTTTGTATTTGAGATTGAATATAATGAAGCTTCGATTCCTCAAAAAAAGGGATTCCTATGAAAGCCTGCGTATTACATATCTGATTCAGTACAGTAAGCGTATGATGACTAATCCCTCGATGGCGTTCTCTTTTATCTGCAAAACTGATTCGGGGAATCGCAATCGCCCTGCCTCCCAAGTGGTTTACCGCATCGATGATATTTCCTTGTTCAATTCCACTGAATCCAAATCGGGTACCCGTTCCTACGATGCCAGGTCCCATCGTTACGACTGCAACATCACACCGATGAATTTTTTGAGCTGCTATCAAACCATTGTAAATATTGATACATTCTAGATCTCCGCCAAATGCATGTCCAATTGTAATCGTAGAATCAATTAATTTCTGATCTTTTAAGCTTTTTACAATATTGCTAAATGCAATAGGCAATGCAGCCCCATCCGTCATAATATATGTGATTTTGATATCCTTATTATAAGATTTTAGCACCTCTGCAACAGGAGGAAGCATGCTGTGGAGCGTTCCAACAATCACCGGCATCCCATCTAGGGTTTCAAAATCATTAAAAATATCATGATAAATGCTCTCTTCTTCCTCTGCCGCAAAAACTTTTAATTGGTAAGGCGAATATCTTAATTTCATGATATGACCGCCTTTTGACAATCTCCGTTGCGGTTTATCTAGATTCGATATTACAAAATGGTATCCTCCTGTCCCAAGTGCTAGTTCTACCGCTGTTGTATTTAGCAGCAAAGAATCCCCTACTTGGACTTGTCCTGTCAACTGATTATAATTCACCGCTTTATAATGCTGGTTTTCTATTTCTACCAGAACTTCCGTGATTGTTTCATTTTTTTTAAGTATTTCTTTTACTTTTCCTATCTGGATCCCTATCATCCTGCAATCCTTCTCCTTATATCTTTTTTAAATATCATGAGCATAAAAACAAATTTTATTTATCTGCACATCTGATCCAAATACCTTAGTATTTTGTTTTTCTCAATCGTTTCCGTCAAAGAATATTTTTCCGTGTAGATATGTAAGGATAACAACAAAACAAGCACGACAATTCTCGTATAAAATCCACAAGAAGCACAGGCAATTCCTAATGAAATTCCTAAAATATTGGAGCCCACATCCCCCATCATGGATCTTGCTTTTAGATCATATGGCATATATGCCAATGAAGAACCGGCTAAGCTTATTAGCAACAGTTGAAAAATTTGATGGATTGAGTTCAAAAATAATAAAAATCCACTCAATAAGAATCCTTTCAATGCCCTTCCAGGTCGCAAATCAAGCAGATTAATAAAATTCGTAAACAACGCGATAATGAGTGTATTTAAAAAAATATCGATCCAGCCTTTGGATATCAGCATGCTGATCATCAATGACAAAACTCCTCCAAAAAGTGCTTTAAACCCACCGGTTGTTAATTCTCGTTTTTTAAGTAACATTTTTAAATGCCCTTTTAAGCCTGTAACATTTCTATTCCCCAAAAGATCATCAAGCAAGCCCGCAATACCCATTCCAAATACTCCTAGAAGAAATGCCAATTCAAATTGCTGATTTCCTAGATGAAATAAAATTGTGCAGATAACGCTTCCACTCAAAACAGGAATGAAAATAAATCCGATTCCTACGGGAATATTATCTCCCTTATAATTGATTTTTGTACATCCTGCTTGATAGAATAAATGAAGAAACAGAGGCAAAAGCAATTTTGTTGCAATAAAACTTCCTATAAAAAAAAGAAAACAGCAAATCAAAAAATTCATCCTTTTTTCACCTCTTTGAATTTCCGTAAAAGCGTTATCAGGATATGACAAAATTGCTTGCCGCGATGGATAAACCCTTTTAAGTTTCTCCCCGTTTCTCGATGCGTCATATTAACTTCTACTTCTTGAATACGAAATCCCATATTTAAAATATCAATCGTCATCCCAACCTCAATTCCGTATCCAGCGGATATATGAGGGATATTCTTTAAAACCTGGGCACGAAATGCTCTTTGACCAGAAAGAGAAGTGTGTATCGTATGTCCTGTATAAAAACGGACTCCAAATTTAGCCAAATTCTTTACCAGTCCAAAACCTCCCTTTTTCTTAGCCGGCGGGAATTTTGCAATTGTAACATCTGCCTTATTTTCTAATAATGGGAGGAGCAATTTATCTACTTCCCGGGCTGTGTCTGCTAAATCCGCGTCTAAAAAAACAATCACATCGCTGTCTACAATCACTTTTTGAACACCATATTGAATCGCATATCCTTTTCCCCTGTTTTTATCCAATCGATAAACTATCGCTCCACTTTTTTGGGCAATAGAAAACGTATCATCTTTTGAACCATCATCAATGACGACAATCCGATTTACATATTGTGATGATCGCAGTGCATCAATTGTACTTTGAATCCTGTCTCCTTCATTATAAGCAGGTAAAAGCACTGTAATGTTTTGCTGTGACATATCTATTCAACTCCTACTTGCTCATTCATAAAATTTTCAGGCATCAAACTTTCAGCGGTTTCCTTTACGCCATAATGACCTTCTCTTCCACTTACCACCATCAACATGGAAATTTTACCGATAACAGTATCCACATTGTCTACAGTAGATATCTTTAATTTTTTATATTCGGAAATATTGGAATATAGAACATCTGATTTTTCTACTGCCATGATCGGAACATGATTGGCCTTTATAGAATGAATCAAAGGAAGATCGATTTTTTCAAAATCCGTTTGTTCTTTTTCTTCGCTTCCTCCTGCTAAAACAACATAGTGAATTGGATAGCTTGGTTCCGTTTCATAATTGATAATTTTTTTATCTTTTAAATATTGAATCAGTTCCGGATTGTTGCCAGAAGCCAATGCATTCCCAAATTGTTTTGTTAATTCTGCTTCAATTTCGTCCTGCGTATTTCCAGA
>JAMNXX010000122.1 GCA_023623095.1 Bacillota bacterium
ACAATTTACAGGCGTAAAGGAATTCATCGACGGCACAGCAATGGCCTATACCGGTTTATTGATAGAACCCTATGCAGACAGGCCGGATTTTTACGGTTGTACGATGATCGATCCAGAGGAGCTAAAAAATAAAATGGGGCTGTTGAGCAAAGAAAATATTCGGGCACGCCTGCATGCCTGCGGAGATGGCGCTGTCCGGCTGGCATTAGATATCATTGAAGAAATACAAAAAGAAAATCCTAAAGAACCGCTCCGCCACACCATCGAACATATTGAGAACATTCATCCGGACGATCTAAAAAGGTTTAAAGAATTAGGCGTTATCGCCTCCGTACAACCGGATCATTTGTGGGTAGACGTATATGAAGAACATCCCTTCCATCAAATTCTTGGGGAAGAAAGAAATCAGCTGGCTTGGCCTTTCAAATCCCTTCTGCAGCATGGTGCCCCCATGGCTTTCGGAACTGATTATCCCATATCCGATCTGGATCCAATGAGGGGAATTTATCGTGCGGTTACCCGCCTGCATGAAGACGGGGAACCAAAAGGAGGCTGGATCCCAAAAGAAAAGCTTTCAGTGGCAGAAGCACTGAAACAATATACCATCGGCTCCGCTTATCAAATGTTCCGAGAAAAAGAACTGGGAACGCTGGAAGCAGGAAAACTGGCGGATATCGTTGTGCTGGATCGGAATCTATTTGAAATCCCCCCTGAACAAATCCGAGAAGCGAAAGCTGTGCTAACAATAATGGATGGGAAGATCATTTATGAAGCAGATGCTATATAAAAGATTTTGAACTTGATATGAATGCTGAACAAAAATAAACAAAACATTCGCCTCCCCTTAAAGGGAGGCGAATGTTTATAGAAGGTTATTAAGTGAGGTGATTTTCAGGCATTGTATTTTTCGCTCATTTTTCTATAAAATAAATCCAAGGATAAGATACAACACCGCAGTAGCTGCTGCCGCTAACAATGCATAGGGCAGAAGGCAAATTGCTTGATCCGTAGGTCGGATTTGAACTGAAGCAGAACTCATCAGCATCTGATCCGAGAAGAAGCATGCGTGTCCTCCGAAAACCGCTCCAGATACGATAGAACCCATCGCCAAATATACGCTGATGTCAAAATATTCTGCCAATGGGACGACGATTGGGAAAAACAATATCATTACTGCCCAGAAATCCATTCCCGCAAAAGACATTAGTCCAACAACAATGAATGTAATGACGGGAATTGCCCCCCCAATCATATAAGGCTTCACGGATTCGATCACATAGTCGCTAAATCCAAGGCCATTTACAGCCTCTACGAAGATGAATGCCATCATGATAAATGTGGCAATAAAAATCATATCCTTAATTCCTTCAAAAAAGGTATCAAAAAACTGTGTAACGCTCATAATTTTGGTAGGAATATATAAAACAAAACAAGTTGCAATGCCTAGAATGACACCGGGAACGAGATCTTCCGTCAATAATGTTACTGTAACAACAACAAGCATCGGGAGCAGAAAGTTTCTCAGCTTCGGTTTCGTTTTGCTCAATATTCTTTCCCGCTCTTCATCAAACTCTTCGCTGCTTGCAGCCAATTCGTCAGGAAAAAGAACTCCCTCCGAAGCTCTTGCATACGCTTTCTTCAATGGCCCTATCTTCGGAATGATTCCGTAGATCATCAGCGGCACCATCGCAATCGCAATGATTGCATAAAAAATATAAGGGATCAGCTTTGTATATCCTGAGATAAGCGTTTCATCTGCCGCCATTCCTACGGACTGCATGAGTCCGAATATAAATACTGCCCATGTGGAAAATGGATTTAATACGCATATGGGAGCACCCGTTGTATTGATCGTGATCGCCAACATCTCTCGCGGTACTTTATATTGATCCGTAATCCCTCTCATCGCAGAACCGATCGTTAAATTGTTCAGATAATCATCGATAAAGATTAAGATTCCAAGAATAAATGTAGCCAAAAGGCTGCTTTTTTCAGATTTAATATACTTTGTTGCAAAAACCCCAAATCCAAAAGTTCCGCCAGATTCCTCAAGCAATTTGATCAATCCGCCAAACAACAACAGCATCAACAATATCCACGAATAAGTTTCATCTGCAAGCATCGTATAAATCAAATCGATAAATGTCCATAAAATTCCCGTTATCCCTTCTGAAATAAACAAAGCAATAAAAATAGATACCAAGATGCATTCAAATATCCGCCTTGTCCATAACACCGAAACAAGCAGGACAACAATGGGTATACACGAGATCAGACCGTATCCGCCTTCCAATGAACAGTCCCTCCTTCTTTTATCAATTTCAGGGGAAGAGCCTAGCGCTGCTCAACCCCATAAAATCCTACACGGCAAAAGCAAACATATTCTGCAGGCCTATTTTTTAAGATAAAGCTGACCAAATACTTCATACATGATCTTGAGCGCCGCCCAAGATGTAATATCTGAAGAATCTAACGGCGGAGATACCTCCACGATATCCATTGCTTTGATAGGGAGCTCTTGAAAAAGCACCTTGATGATCTGCATCATTTCACGCGTGCTCAATCCGCCTCCCTCTGGCGTTCCTGTGCCCGGTGCATAGGCAGGATCCAACACATCAATATCAAGCGTCAGGTAGATCACGTCAAACCCCTGATAGCGCTCTAATAATGTGTCAATCGTATGGTTTATTCCTTTTTCGTATACTTCAAGTGCACGGATCACTTTGATATCCGGATGCTTCGATAGGAAATCCAGCTCTTCCGCTTCCCAAGAACGGATGCCTACAAAAGTTAATCCTCTTTCTGTAGCATTTTCATGTTCCAACACCCTTCTTTGGGTACAAGCATGAGACCACTTATGTCCGCAATAATCGATCAAAATATCACAATGGGAATCGAAATGGATGATTCCTACATTTTTTCCCTGGTGCACATCTAAAAAAGCCTCTTCTATCGGGATTGTTACCGAGTGATCTCCTCCTAAAAAGAAGCAAAACTTTCCTGTTTTGAACATCTCCCTGCAACCTTCCCGGATCGTACGGAAATAACGCTCCCAGTTTAAATCCACATCAAAATCTCCCTCATCTTTGATAAAAAAGCCCTGATCCATAATAATTCCGGATTCCGTGATCGGTGGAAGTACCTTCGATAACTGTCGGATCCTATCGGGAGCCTCTGCTGCCCCTTTTCCTGCACTTGCTGCACAATCCCATGGGATGCCTTTCAGCAGGACATCCGCCTTTTCGAAATCGTTTGTAGCCAATTCTCCCCAAGGTACATATGTCATTTTTCTCCCGTTCTTATCAATAAGAACAGTTCCCCCTTTCTAATCAGCCTATTTTTGTTTTTTCTTTGCTTTACGCTATAAATATGAATTCCACACAGAAATATTTTCACTGGCAGCATTCGAGAAAACTTGCCTGCACCTTTTTCGTATTATACAATTTATAAACAATATTTAGAATTGTACGAATATATGATTTCCAAATCAATACTCCTTAAGTAGTATATCCCGGGTAAGCCAAACCGATATTAAAACATGCATTTCTAATGGTTTAAATTGCTGATCATATCTCGCAGATCCGATAACATTTTTTCTACTTCTTTTGTGTTAGATACCTTTTCCTCGAAGGAAATAAGACATTCATTTATAATGTCAGCCAAGTCATTCAATCCAGAAGCGATCTCCTGTACTTCCGAAAGCAGTTTCTCATTGCCTTCATCTACTTTCTTCATGCAATGGATTCCATTTTCTATTCCCTTCGTAATATCCTTGAAACTTGAATCGTTGACCGTTTTCCGAAAATCCTCAAAATCCATGTCCATTCCGGCAACCCCAACCAAAATATCACCAATGTAAACGGGAAGACTATACGAAATGGTTTCCATATTGCTATAGGGATCAAAATAGATATCGCTCCATGCTCCCTTTTTTTGTATCACTGCGTCGTAATACCAAGCCATATAGGGATTCTCTTTGTTGAATTCCCTCAGCTTCACCAAACCCTGCTTCGTAAACGTTCCATCCTTTTTGTCATCCGCATAAAATACGCCACAAACATCCTCATCCGGAGAGAGGTACGGCAATAATTCCGGAGCGATTTGAAAATAGGCGCCTGCGACCATTTCTGTTGTCTCTGCGGCTTTTTTCACGATAGCTTCGATTCTAGTCTGATACCCTAAGGCAAAAGTTCTGTCTTTCTTCAGCTTTTCAATATCGATCTCTTTCAAAGCTTGCGAGGATAGAGCCGCCACGGCATTCTCTATAGCTGCTGCATTTTCCCCCAAAAGCATTTTTGCATCCCCAATGCTTACGTTAATCTGAGTAACCAGCTCTTCTATGGAATCCGCTTTTTCTTTTGCAGCCTCAATTTCTCGTTTGATATCTTCGATATTCGCTTCAATTTCTTTTGCGAAGATAGATGTTTTTTCAGATAAGTTTCCAACTTCCTCCGCAACCACCGCGAATCCTCTTCCCGCTTCTCCTGCCCTTGCAGCCTCGATAGAGGCATTTAGCGAGAGCATCTTCGTCTGTCTGGCAATTGCTTGGATGTTAGAAACAATATCATCGATTGAATTTGATCGGTTGGCTAGCATATCGATTCTTTCTACTACCTCTTTAATCGCTTGCTCATAAATGCTAATTTTTGCTTTCGCCTCTCTGCTAACTTTGGATTCAATCTCATTAAATTCCCCTAAATCCTGAAGGCGGTGTTTGATCCCTTGAAATGATCTAGTAATATCTTTCGATAAAGATACATACTCTTTTTCTAAAAGATTGATTTTCTGAGCCTTTTCTGAATAGCGATCCCTTGACTGTTTCGCTGCTTTCAGTGCATTTTCTGCAGTTACGGCATATTGCTCACATACTTCCAAGATCCTCCTATAGTCAGACAAAATCTGATCAAGATAATAAACGGCATCATCTATTTTATCTTTGAATGCGTCTTCTACTTTCGCGTCCTCTTTTAATTTTTTTACATGCATAGCCGTACTGTCATATCCATCTTCCACAAATTTGCATATCCATTTGCTGATAACGCCTGCTATACATAAAGGAATTAAAACAGAGGTAGCCGTTATTGCGGATATAAAGGCTACCTTATGCTCGATCATCTTCGTGAAGTTGCTTACAATAACCCCCAACAGAACCATATTGAATATAATTGTGGGTATCCCGTACATAAAAATTATCTTATATTTTCGTTTTTTCATATGCATTCCCTTTCAAACATAAATGGATCAAAACCTATGAAATTTTGGTTTTCTCAACCCCTGTAGCCCATTCCCTCCAATGTAAATATGCCATTTTTTTCTATTCCCTCTTTATATTGTATATTCTGTATAGAATGTTTTGAATTGTCTGAAAGTATAATCCCTTAATAGCTACTACTTAAGTAGTATTTCATATCATCAATGATACTTTCCTTCATAGCAATCATCTGCAGTTTATTTGATAAAGAACAAAAGAGAATAGAATTACTTTTTTGCATTAATTGAAATTTTCAGGAATCTATGCTATGATATGTCAAAAAAAGAAAAAATAAGAGGGAGTTGATAATACCATTGTTAAGCCAAAACGAATGGTTATCGATGAACGAAATTATTTTTTCGATCTACGCAATCCCTGATATGACAAAGATGAGAAAAGTTTTTCTTGACGCGCTGCATTCTCTTATTTTCTACGATAGTGCTCTGTTTGATTTTGCTATAACGAACAATAGAAATCCCCTCTTTTTTGATCCTGTTTCGGTCAATATCCATGAAAAATACATCAAAAATTATTATGAATATTTTCAACATATCGACTATACAAGATGGATTTTTTTCCAGCCAAATCCAATCATTTATCGGGATACGGACTTATTAAGCAACAAGCTCAGAGAAAGTACAGAATATTTTAAAAATTGGATGCAACCTACAAACACTTATTTTGGAGCAGGTTCTACAATCATTTCTGACGGTACGCTGCTCGGTTCCGTGACGCTATTTCGTTCCGCAAGCCATGATAATTTCTCTGAAAGGGATTTATTCATATTGGAAATACTTAATTCGCACTTGTCCAATCGATTATCTCAAGCTTATCCGCAAGGCATCAAAAACAATATCGTGCAGATACAGCAATCTAATAATTTGAAGGAAAAATACGGTCTAACAAATAGAGAATTAGAAATCATACAGCTCGTATCGAACGGTCTGAGCAATCAAGAAATCAGCAGAGCATTGTTCATCAGCGAAACAACCGTAAAAAAGCATTTAAACAATATTTTCAAAAAACTAAACATATGCAGCCGTACGCAGCTCGTTAAGCTTATTTATTTAAATGTTCTTAACAGCTAAAATAAAAAGGACAAGAATGTCCTTTTTTTGTTTGAGATCCATATTCAAAATCTGCATAGGAGAAAGCGTCATGAAGCAATGACTCCTGTTTTCAAAATTTTTACCTCTCAAAATACAGTTCTTCCCTCTGATTTTCCCTCGTTTAGCAGTATATCCTTCGATTACCTTTCAATTTATGAAGGAATATATTTTTTGATTTTCCTGACCGCCGTAGGTTGGCTGATTCCAAGCTCTTTAGCTACCCCTACGGTGGTTTTCCATTTTTCATAAGCTTCTACAACAAGCTGTCTTTCATATTCTTCCAGGGCCTCTTGAAGGGTTTTGTTTTTTTTCGTATTCAAGTCGCCATGATTCATATTGGGAAGCAAGCGAACATCCATAATATCCTGAGTCGAGACTAAAACCATACGCTCAATCAAATTTTCAAGCTCTCGAATATTTCCTGGCCAATCATATTCCATAAAATAATCGATAATGTCGGAAGACAGTTTTTTATTTTGATTGTACTTTTTATTATATTGTTCAAGAAAATGCATGCTCAAATGAATGATATCTTCTTTTCTCTCTCGAAGAGGGGGGATGTGTATATCGACAACATTCAGTCGATAATACAGATCTTCACGAAATCTTCCTTCTTGAACAAGTTCTTTTAAATTTTGATTCGTTGCGGTTACCAGTCGAAAATCTACATCGATTGGCTTTAGACCGCCAATGCGTGTGATTTTTTTATCCTGCACGACCTTGAGCAATTTCATTTGAAGGTGGAGCGGTAGCTCTCCTACTTCATCTAAAAAAAGCGTTCCTTTATCGGCGACTTCAATGAGACCAATCTTCCCTTTTGGATCCGCCCCTGTAAAGGATCCTTTTTCATATCCAAATAGTTCCGATTCTAAAAGGTTTTCAGGAATACTTCCACAATCAATTTCTATAAGGGGTCCATCTACACGTTTGCTTTTTGCATGTATCATCCTAGCAAACATCGTCTTCCCAACACCAGATTCCCCCTGAATGAGTATATTGGCATCAAATTTCGATACCCTCTCAATCATATTTAAAACGGATACGATTTTTTTGCTGTTGCCAATAATCGTAGGGTAACTTTTATTTTTTTCCCTTAGTTCTTTAATTTCAGCAGAATATCTTTCCACTTTATTTTCTAGGAGGGCGTATTGTTCTTTCAATTTCATAAAATCGGTCAAATCCCTGGTAAAGCTAATGACTTTTATGATTTTTCCCTGTCCGTTTTTGATCGGAACGGCTGTAACGATGAGTTTTTTCCCTTTCTGGGTCTCCTGTACCATGGTTACAGGTTCACCGCTTTTAAGCACGATCGCTGTTACAGACGGCTTAAATATCCCCAGTTTTTCCGCTTCAAATACGCTTTTTCCTTCTATTTTTTCCTTTTTCGTATCATACATTTTTTCAAAAGAAGGAAAAACTTTGCAGATGATTCCCTCCCCATCTGTTATTAAAATATCATCATGGATAGAATTTAGGATGATATCCACTTCATCTTTCAGAAGCTTTATGTTTTCCATCTTTAAGAGCGCTTGCTCAAGTTCGGAGGTTTCTTTTAAAATAAACACCTCTTTATTTTCCCATGAACATAAATGGAGAATAAGAAACTCTATGTCGTTCAATCGGCACGTAAATGCCTTTTCTTTATTATCCAACATCATTTTAAAATGTTTTTTTATTTTAGATTCATTTAATTTTCGAATGCTGTCTGAAGCATTTTGCTCAATTGTATGATTGACTGTATCATATATATAGACAGCTTGTTTGATACGTTCCATCAGTCCAACCATATTTATCTCCTCATCACTATATTCATGGCTTTCGCAAAACGAAATTTTATAAGAAGTCGGGATTTTCTCTCTTAGAAAAAGTCCGGCATCCAATCAAATAAAAAGAGAAAAATTGCAGCAGATGATGCACAAGCATCATCTGTAAAATATGGAATGATATAATTACTTTTCTAAGATATTATATTTATTTTCCAAGAGATCGACTGCACTCAATACGGCGTTCACACAGTATTCTTCGATATTGTCTTTGGCTTTTGCAAAGGCCTCCGGAGTCGTGATATCACATCGAACAATATCCTTACAATAAATAGAACCATTTTTTTCTTCAAAATCTTTTAGAAAATCTCTTATCAGGTAGTTAAAGTCCCACATATCTTCCTCAGAAGGATTGTCGACAATTCCATGCTTCAACCCTAAGAGCATAACGCTTCCGTATACAGCCCCACAAACTCCTTGTGTCCCAGCAAGCCCTCCGCCAAAAACCAAGGAAACCTTTAAAGCTGCTTCGCGGTCCTGTATCCCATCAAATAAATCAAAATAAGCTGCGAATATCGATTGAGAACAACTGTAGCCTGACATAAGATCCCTTAGAACCGCACTTTTCCTGCTCTCCATTTTTTTATCCCTCCTTATGAAATAAGACATTTCTTTTAACATCATTATATCGAACTGCCGGAATAAGATAAAGAGAATAAAAAAATATTGGGAAGCTCGCCAGCAAGCTCCCCAATATTGATGGAAGGCTTTATGGATTATTTGTTTGATTCCATTCTCTTTTTATCGGCCAATACCGATATAAATTCAAACAAAATTCCAGATGCTGCAAAGGATGTAATTTCACCGGCATCTAAAGAAGGTGCAACTTCAACTAAGTCGAATCCAACGATATTGAGTCCTTTCAATCCTTTTCGAATAATTTCGCAGGCTTCCCAAGTAGTAAAACCGCCGATTTCAGGTGTTCCCGTTCCTGGTGCATAAGCAGGATCAAGGAAATCAATATCAAAAGATACCAATACAGGTGTATCTCCAACCGTTTTTTGAATCATTTCCGCTGTATATTCAATTCCTTTTCGATGAATATCGCCGGCAGTGAGAACTTCAAAACCTAGATCTTTTGAATCATTTACATCTCCTGGTTGATAAAGAGGTCCTCGCATCCCTATCTGGATCGTCCTATCCCCTATCAAGCAGCCTTCTTCAAATGCTCTTCGGAAAGGTGTTCCATGCGTATATTTCATGCCCCAATAATTATCCCATGTATCCGTATGCGAATCAAAATGAATCAGTGCAACAGGACCCCTTACTTCTTTTATGGCTCTTAATTCTCCAAGCGTAATCGAGTGGTCTCCTCCAATGCACAGAGGAACAACTCCCGCTTCATAAATGGGTTTTAGCTGTTTTACCATCAAATCATATGTTTCATGGATATAGCCGGGAACCACATCAAGATCGCCATAATCTACCCCAGAGCAGTGATCAAAAATATTTACATCCATTTCTAGGTTATAAGGTCTTAACAGCATCGATGCTTCTCTTACAGATTGTGGCCCAAATCGAGCACCGCCTCTAAAGGAAGCTGCGGTATCGAAAGGAACTCCCATCACAGCAAAATCAACATTTTCTGTTGTCTTTACATGCGGTAGCCTCATAAAAGTACGCAGACCGCAAAAGCGAGGTGTTTTCGAAGAGTCTTTTGGTTGATATTTCATTTTTATTCCTCCTTAAAGTGATTTCTCTATAAATTTGTATTCCTGCACAGCAAAATTTTTATAGAGTTATGATATCGCCTCCAGATGAGCGAAACCTGCTGCTCATGGGAAGCGGAAAACGCATCAGGAGCTGATTCTTTGTTCTTCATCCTCTTTGAACCTTTGTTCTTCATCCTCTTTGAACCATCTAAACAATCCCCAAATCATAAATAGGATAACGAGTATAAACGGTACGGACACAAAGATGGAAAGCGTCTGCAATGTTTTAAAGGGTGCCCCTGCAAACATAATGCTCAAAGGAATTGCTGCAAGGATGATGCACCAGAAAAGTCTGAAAAACGGACTCGTATTCCCGGATTCGTCTAATTTTTTAGATGCTACTGCTGAAAGGGAAAACGCAGCAGAGTCGAGGGAGGTTGAAAGAAAACCGACAGCAAGGATTAGATAAACAATCGGCATCAATAATCCCCCTGGTAATAGCTCAAGCAATTGATAGATCGCACTTTGACCATTCCCGCTCAAAACAGCTTCTGAAATGCGGAATTTCCCTGTCAGTTCTGCATGCATAGCAAAACTTCCATTGATTCCAAATAACATCCAAGATCCTACACTAATTCCTGCCAAACATGAGAGAACGAGTTCTCGTATAGTTCTTCCTTTAGAAATTTTGGTAATGAAAACTCCCATCATGGCCGCATAATTTAAAGCAAAGGCAAAGAGGAAAATCGTCCAAGCTTCCGGAAAACCGCTATTGCCAATAGGATCAGTCCACAAGCTCATTTTTATATAATTTGTTAACATTACTCCCACACTATAGATGATTTTTCGAACAATAAATTTTGTGGGACCCGCGATGAAAACAAGAATCAAAAATCCGATAGCGATATAGATCGTAGAGTCGCTTAACCTTTTCATTCCTTTGTCAATTCCCACAAAGGAACTGAGTGAAAACAGTGCTGCAATCGCAAGAACGATAATGACTCGAAGTGAAAAAGAATCTTCTATACCAAAAACATTCTCCAGTCCACCTGAAATAAGAGGAACTCCGAGACCGAGAGATACGCCTAATCCCCCAAGGATACTAAATATGCAGATGATATCGATTATTTTGCCAACTAGTTTTTTGTAGCGGAAATTGCCCAGCATTGCCTCACAAACGGCACTTACCCGTATCGTAGGAACCTTTTTAACATAAACGGCATATGAAACAGCCACTGCTGTTAAAACAAACACAACCTGCACACTAAATCCCCAGTGGAAGAATGTGTATGCGAGGGCATGTTCAGCCGCATCGATCGAATAGGGTTCTAGCCGGAAAGTTGGTTCCGCATAATAAGATGCCCATTCTGTAAAAGAGTAGTAAACGCTTGCAGTCGCCAAAGCCGCGCAGATCATCATGGCAATATAGCTAAAGGTAGAATATTGTGGTTTGCCCTCACCTAGCTTGATTTTGCCGTACTTGCTAAAGGCGAGATATAGGCACATAATAAGTCCTAGAAAAACGAATAACAAGATAAATGGTCCAAATGAATCTGTCGTAATCGTGAACATTTTAAGGATAAAATCGGTCGTTGCTTCCGGTCGAATTGCCATAAAAGCAACAATTACAAAAACACAGGCTACACTGATAGTGGTAATTGGCCAGTCCACATTAATAAGTCCTTTCTTGAGCTTTTCCATACAACAAACCTCCTAATTTTTTTGCGCCGCGCATTCAACTAAATGATTATGCATAAAACATGCCACCCGTAAATCTGCTGGAAAATAGTGAAATCTATTGGAAAACAGCGAAGCTATGAATGGCTCATTCAAACTTATGTATTCAGAGATGAATAGATCTGCTACGGCTTTGCCATTTTTTTCACGAATACAGAGAATACGCGAATATATTCTTTTGTGAATACATTTATTCAAAATCAAATACCAGCCGCGTAGAAAGAATAGTACATAAAGGACATTTCCTATTTTTGACAAAGCCCTGCGCTTATGATACTATGGGTTTGAGGTGATTTTCCATGTCACAAATAGAAAGGATAAAAAATAAAAACGGAATATACCATATCATCCTGCAGGGTGCAAACTATATGCATGAAAAAGTCTTTGGTTGGGATGAAGATAAGGAAAAGTTTATTCAAATACTCGGGTTATATAAGAAAAAATACGGATATGAAATATATGCTTATTGCATCATGGACAATCATGCACATATTCTTTTAAAAGAAGGGAAGGAAACAATCTCAGAGACTGTGAAGGCCATTCGTTCGGCCTATATCTACTGGTATAGTTCAAGACACCGAAGGTGTGGCCAAGTATTTGAAGAAAGATTTAAGAGTGAAGCGATAGAAAATCATGATGATTTTACATCCACGCTGCGCTCCATTCATCAAAATCCTTTAAAAGAAGGACTTGTAGAGTCTCTTGAAGAGTACAAATGGATCAGCTATCACGAATACGTGAAGGGATGTAAAATTGTAGATATTGATATAGGATTAGAGCTATTTTCAGGAAATAAAGATAATTTTATCATGTTTCATGATGAAATAACAAATGATACTCGCATATGAGCAAAAGAGAAATATCTATGCACATAAAGGAATGAATCGATGAAAAGCTTTCTCTCGGAGAGTTTTCTTAATTTAAACACGTCATCTGTCTCTCCCTCTTGAGAAGAAGCTTTATATGAATTGTTTTTCATACAATTTTTTGTAGCGTTCGCATGTTTTTAACAAGACATCATGGGAGTCATATCCTACAATTTTTCCTTCATCAAGTACGACAATCTTATCTGCTTTTCTGATCGTTGTAAATCGATGCGCGATGATAATCGATGTTCGCCCTTCTAAAAGATGTTCCAGCGCTTGCTGGATAGACGTTTCTGTTGCGGCATCCATGCTGGAAGTAGCTTCGTCCAGTATCAATATTGGACGATCTGCTAAAATTGCTCTTGCAAAAGCAATCAATTGCCGCTGCCCGCCTGAGAGGAGCATCCCTCCCTCGCCTACCTGTGTTTCATACCCATCAGGAAGTTTCTGTATGAATCGATGGGCGCAAGAAATTTCAGAGGCTTTCACCACTTCCTCATCTGTGGCATCCGGTTTCCCATATCGTATATTTTCTTTAATAGAACCTGTAAATAAATAGACATCTTGAGGAACAACCATGATGAGCTTGCGCAACTCGGCAATATCCATTTCCCGTACATCGATCCCGTCAATTTTGACAGCGCCTTCATTCACATCATACAGCCTTGCCAGAAGCTTCACCATGGTAGTTTTTCCTGCACCTGAGGGACCTACCACTGCCGTTGTTTGTTTTGGCGGAAGTGCGATATTCATGTTTTTTATGACGGTCTGATTCGGTTCATATTGAAAATTGACATTGCAAAATTCGATCCGACCCTCTATCGGATGGTGAAGGGACTTCGGATTCTCGGGAGATAGGATGGCCGGCTTGATTTCAAAATATTCATAAATCCTTTCAGCAGAAGCTGCAGCGTTTTGATAAAGATTGTATGCCTGGCTCATATTGCTAAGGGGAACAAAAAATTGATTTGTATATCCGATAAATGCGATCAATTCACCGATAGTAATTCCCGAAGATCCTTTTGCGATCATGATTCCTCCTGCCAAAAGAACCAAAGCGGTGCCAAGCGCATTTGTCAGAGACATGAACGGGAAAAAGAAAGCGGATATGGCAATAGCTTTGACCTGTGCATAAAGATTTTCTCTGTTTAATTTTTCAAACGCTTCGGCATTCTCGGATTCTTGGGACATGGCCTGCACCACTTTGACCCCGGAGATATTCTCTTCGACACCGGCATTTAGTTTGCCTACTTTTTCTCTGGCAGAACCGTATGCTTTGCGCATATGATTGCCAAGAATCAGTGTTCCGAAAAAAATAATCGGTATGGTAATGAGTGAAACCACTGCGAGTTTTGCATTGATTATCAACATGATGATGACGATACCGATCAGTGTTAAAATATCACTGATAAGGTTGACAATGCCGCCGGAAACAAATTCTAACAATGCATTGACATCGTTCATGATGCGGGAGAGAATCTCTCCTGTTTTATTTTTGGAAAAGAAATCTAAAGATAAGGATGAAATATGTTCAAAGAGATCCCTTCTTATATCTGCAACGATTTGCTGCCCTAACCGTATAGAAAAACGGGAACCCCAACAGGAAGCAAACCAATAAACCCCATATATCGCGATAAAAGCAATAGGAATGATATGCAGCCCTTTTTTGTCTCC
>JAMNXX010000155.1 GCA_023623095.1 Bacillota bacterium
ATTCATTCATTATATTTGTAAGCTTTTTTAGGTAATATCAAGCATCTCAGATATTTCCTTTATTTTTCCTAATCACAAATAGATAAGTGTATGAATAAGATATGTGAAGTCGAGAATATAGGTATAGGTTTTATAAGTATAGCTCCTAGAGGTGAAATCGGTTGAGAGCAAAATTAATTATTAATCCATCTTCCGGGAAACAAGTGATACAAAAAAGATTAGACAGGATTATCGGACATCTGGTTTTAGAGGAAATCATACAGTCTTTTGATGTATTTACAACTCAGAAGCGCTTTGAAGCGTATGAAGAAACTAGAAAAATAGAAAAAGGAGAGTATGATTTAATTATTGCAGTAGGAGGAGATGGGACTGTCAATGAGGTAGCAAGCGGGGTGATTGCAGGAGAAAGCGAAATTCCGATAGCGATATTGCCTGCAGGAACAGTAAATGATTTTGCAGGCTGGTTAAATATACCGAGAGATACAAAAGGATTTTGCAGCATGATTCAAAAATTTCAAACAATTCCTGTAGACGTAGGTAAAATGGGAGATAAATATTTTATTAATGTAGCTGCTGGGGGGCTGCTGACAGATGTAGGTTATAAAGCTTCCCTTGAGCTAAAAACTGTATTAGGAAAGTTTGCATATTTCGTGGAGGGAATGAAGGAGATTCCAAAACAAGCGTTTAGAAGTATTTTTTTAGATATAGAGTGTGAAGAATTGAAAAGCAAAGAAGAAATTTTCATGTTTATCGTGGCAAATACCCCTAGCGTGGGAAGTTTTAAACGATTTGCACCGAAAGCCAAAATCGATGATGGTTTGCTTGATGTATGTATTATTAAAAAAACTGATTTTGCAGATTTGATCGGCTTGTTTTTGCAAATAATGGCTGGGGAACATATTCGTCATCCGAAGGTACTATACATTCAGACGTCAAAGATCGATTTACAATGTGATGTAGCAGATTTGAGTTTAGATTTAGACGGAGAGCAGGGAGGAAATTTACCTGCTACAATTGGAGTTGTTCCAAAAGCAATTCGAGTCATTGTTCCTTGAAAAAACAGCTATTTTATGCGGTGGTTTGGATTGTTTTGTATATATCAGGAGCAGAATCATCAATTTTCTGTTTTGGGATTGTTGAAAAGAACAAGATATATTTAAAAATGGAAGAAATTGAGGTGAAGAAAATGCGCGTAACGATAAAAGATGTAGCGAAAAAAGCAGGAGTATCTATATCAACGGTATCTAGGGTTATCAACAATTCTAAACCGGTCAGCAATGAAATGAGGCAGCGTGTTTTAAAAGTGATTGAGGAAACAGGATATGTTCCAAATCCGGTAGCCAGAAGCTTGGTTATGAAAAAAAGCCAATTTATCGGTGTCGTTGTGCCGGATATTTCCAATTCGTTTATTGGAGAAATTTTAAATGGAATTGAAGAAATAGGAAAGATATATGGTTATGATATCCTTTTGTGCAATACCTATGGCAATATGGAGCAGGAATTAAGATATATTCAGCTGCTGGGAGCAAAACAGGTAGAAGGAATTGTTTTTATGACGTGGAAGCTGCAGGATGATCTGGTTGAATATCTTACGAATATCGATATTCCTATCGTATTAATTAATAGAAATACCAGCAAAATGACGATTCCATCCGTATCCATCGATAATTTTCAAGCTGCATATGAGATGACTTGCTACCTGATTCGAAAAGGGCACAGAAAAATTGCGCTTATTCAAAACAGCCTTGATCAGAATACATTTGGTTTAGATCAATATAAGGGATATCAAAAAGCTCTGGAGGAACATGGAATAGCATTAGATCGAAAGCTGATACGATATGGAAATTTCAAGCTGGAGAACAGTTATAAAATTATGAAAGATTTTATACAAGAAAAGATCCCTGTTACGGCCGTTTTTGCTACGAGTGATATGATGGCCATTGGGGCTATCAATTGTCTTTTGGATCACGGTTATCGGGTGCCTGAGGATGTTTCCGTAGTGGGCTTTCATGATATCAAACTTGCATCGATCTACCGTCCGAATTTAACGACTATCCACCAACCGCTTTATGATATCGGAGCCGTTGCGATTCGAATGATTATCAAAAAAATCAATCAGGAAGAAATTGATGATGATATTGTGATCCTCCCTCATAAATTAATCGAAAGAGCAAGCAGCGGAGAAGCACCCAAAAAATAATTTCATTTTATTGATTTAGATAAGCTTTGTAGGAGAACGACAATTCCGCTTGAGTCCCTGTTTCAATTTTGTTAGTTTATTTTTCTTTGGGTTGGACATAATAAGTGGAGATAAAGATATGATTGTAGGGAGGTATCAGAAGCAGATGAAGAGGGTAGCTGTAGAAGCTTCTTTGAGCCATGTAAAAAAATATTTGCAGAAGCAGGGATATGTTGTATCGGAACTAAATTCCCATCATTCAGACTTAAATGACTATGATGCGATTGTCGTATCAGGACAAAATAGCAATTTTATGGGTATGCAGGACACAAAGACCGATGCAGTTGTTATCCAAGCGAAAGGACTTAGTGCAGAAGATATATATGAGCAATTAGAAAATCGTTTCCGTTGAAAAAGATCTCATTTTGAGATCTTTTTTTATATGCCTTTTTATCTTAAGTAGAATTGTTATAAAAGAAAATAACTTTTATGTCATGATAAAAGTGTTTCAACAATATATCGAAACATTTTAAGAAGTGATTTTTATAAAGAGAATTATATAATGATAAAAAATCATTAAAAGAAATCATGAAAATAAAGTTTTCTTTTTTAAAAATTTTAAAAAAGAGGAAAAACAACAGACACATAGAATATATGAAAAAAGAAGAATAAAGGAAAAAATGCTCAAATCATGTAAACGGTTTATATGAAAAAGAAATAGAAGGGGGATAAGGATATG
>JAMNXX010000040.1 GCA_023623095.1 Bacillota bacterium
AAAGGAATGAGCAGTCAATCATTTTTAAAAGGAGCCGCTATACTGGGAATTGCAGGTATCATCGTAAAAATTATGGGGGCATTCTTTAGAATCCCTTTAGGCAATATGATCGGAGAAGAAGGGATGGGTTACTACCAGGCATCATATCCGATTTATGTGCTGCTTTTGGTTATTTCCACATCGGGGATCCCTACGGCAATCTCAAAATTGGTTGCAGAGAGAAATGCGATAGGAGACCGGTATGGAGCACATCGGATCTTTAAAGTCTCTTTTATCCTGTTATTTGCCATCGGTATTGTTACATCCTCCGTGATGTTCTTTGGAGCAAAATGGATCATTCAGATCATTAAAAATGAGGGTGCATACTATTCGATGATTGCGATCGCACCGGCATTGTTGTTTGTGCCGATCATGGCAGCTTATCGGGGATATTTTCAGGGCTTGCAAGATATGGTGCCGACTGCAGTTTCTCAAATCATCGAGCAATTTGGGAGAACGGTAGTAGGATTGCTTCTTGCCCTGGTACTTTTAAAGAAAGGGACAGAAATTGCTGCGGCGGGAGCTTCTTTTGGTGCTGCAGCAGGAGCGATTACAGGGGCTTTGATGATCATATGGATCTATCAGCGCCGAAAAAAGCAAATCGATTTAAGCATACGAACCAGTGCAAAATATCATCAGGAATCAGCCGGGAGGATTATCTATCGGATTTTCTCTATTGCCATTCCCATTACCATAGGAGCTGCAATTTTGCCGATTATGAATATGATTGACGTAGCGATTGTTATGAGAAGGCTTCAGGCGATTGGATTTTCTGCAGAACAGGCCAATGGACTATATGGGCAGCTAACGGGAATGGCAGCGCCGCTGATCAATTTGCCTCAGATTTTAACGGCCAGCATAGGAATCAGTTTGGTTCCTGCGATTTCTGATGCAAATCAGAGAAGGAACAAAAACCTCGTAAGAGAAACGGTTCAGGCAGGAACAAGGGTGACGCTTTTGATTGGGTTGCCGGCGGCCTTGGGTTTGATCGTATTGGCAGAACCTATCATGCTTTTGCTTTATCCTCTGCAGCGCGAGAGCGCTGTCGGTGCAGCTTCTTCTTTAACGATATTGGGAATTGGAGTTGTTTTTCTCGCTTTGGTACAGACATTTACTGCTATATTGCAGGGATTAGGCAGGCAGATTATACCTGTAGTCAATTTGTTTATTGGTGCATTGTTCAAAATCGCAGCTACTTTTCTGCTCACCGGTATTTATGCGATCAACGTGAGAGGGGCTGCAGTTGGTACGGTATTGGCTTATGGGGTTGCTGCGTTTCTGAATTATTTAGCGGTAAAACGGTTGACGAAAACGAAATTCCCTATAGGAGATTTCGTAATAAAACCGTTGATTTCTGTTCTTGCGATGAGCATATCCGTGCTATTTGTATATGGAAGGATTGAGGCCTTAAGCGGCAATTCTATTGCGACATTGGCTTCGGTCGTTGTCGGTGCGGTCATTTTTGGATTGATGCTGCTGGCTACAGGCGCTGTGAAGAGGACTGATTTTGAAATGCTCCCAAAAGGAGATAAGGTAGCCAAAATGCTGAGTATGATCGGTCTTTTAAGGAAATAATAGTTTCAAGCATGAATAAGCGATATTGCAAGTCTCTTTTAAGCGTTTAAAATTTTTAAGAAAATAATTGTTCGAAACACAAAGAAGGGTGAGTCTATGGGACATGTTTTAACAATAGTGGGGCTTGGGCCGGGGGGAAAAGATTATTTAACCATATCGGCCCTAGAAGCACTAAAGAAAAGCAAAAGAGTCGTATTAAGGACAGAAAAGCATCCGACGGTTGCCTATTTGGATTCTTTGGGAATTCGTTATGAAAGTTTTGATTTTGTCTACGAAGAGAAGGAAAACTTTGAAGACGTTTATCAAACTATCGTGGACAATCTGGTAGACATGCTTCATGAGGAAGATGTATGCTACGCTGTTCCGGGAAGCCCTTTTGTGGCAGAAAATACGGTTCAGTTATTGATAGAGAAGCAAAAAACGAAGCAATTTCAGATTGAATGGATTCCTGCTGTCAGTTTTATAGAAGCGATTTTACATACTTTGCATAAAGATCCGGTAAGTGGATTGAAGATCGCAGACGGTTTGCGTTTAGAGGAACAGCTCCCAGATGTGGAGACAGATATGATCGTAACGCAGGTATATAACCAAATGGTCGCTTCTCAGACGAAATTAGCTTTGATGGAATATTATCCGGATGCCCATCGGATTATTGTGGTTCGGGCAGCAGGAGTTCCTGGTGAGGAGAAAATACAGGAGATCCCCCTTTATGAATTGGATAGGATCTCATGGCTCGACTATCTAACGAGCATCTATATTCCTAAAATCGAACAGGATTCTTTGGAAAGCTGCACGATGAACCATCTTCTCCGTATCATGAAGCGGTTGCGGGTAGACTGTCCTTGGGATGCAAAGCAGACCCATGAAACATTAAAACCGCACCTGATCGAAGAAGCTTACGAGGTCTTGGAAGCTTTAGACAACGAGGATATGGATCTGTTGGAAGAAGAACTTGGAGATCTTTTGCTTCAGATCGTTTTTCATGCGCAAATTGCATCGGAAGCTGCTTATTTTGATATGCGGGATGTTCTGACGAGGTTATGTAGAAAGCTGATCTATCGGCATCCGCATGTTTTTGGGAAGAAAAAGGTGCAGGGAGATTCGGAAGCGCTTCAAAGTTGGGAGGAGATGAAAAGAAAAGAAAAGGGAATTCAGACGTATACGGATAATTTGCTCCGGATTCCCAAACATCTGCCGGCGCTGATGAGAAGTTATAAAGTGCAGAAAAAAGCTGCAGAGGTAGGATTTGATTGGGAACATGTGGAAGATGCCTTGAAAAAGGTAAAAGAGGAATATTCCG
>JAMNXX010000187.1 GCA_023623095.1 Bacillota bacterium
TATGCCTTGTTTGCCCAACAATCGATATTCGTAAGGGTGGTCGACCATTCCTAGGATTGTCAACTGCAGGGGCGAGCTTCGCTCGCTCGAAAATTAAGGCGCGGGCGGTCAAAGATCGCCCCTACGTTAGAACCTCAGGAGTTGCAGTTCGCAGAAGGATTCACGGAAAGCAGCAGCTGTGACTGATAAAAGATTCGCTAAGAAAAGCCTCTGAAAATTTCTAAAAATCCGTGAAAACAGCAGGACGCTGTTTTAGCAGCCTTTGGACAGGATGTCCAGTAGGCAGCGGTAGGATTTTTAGAAATTTTGAAGAGCTGCTTTTCTCGAATCTTTTATTGGAATCAGATGCGCTTTCCATGAATCCTTCGAATAACAGTTCCTCAGCTGCGAACGAGCACAGCTCGCCCCTACAAATAAACGAGCACAACGAAAGGGGAAGGACATGAGAAGCATTTTATTATTAGTCATTGGTGTCTTTATTGCGATCATTTTGATCCCTGCCATACTGGTGCAAAGCTGCAATCCGCTTGAAATATTGGACAAGAAAAAGGAACAACCTGTATTGGATAAGCGTATGGTCCGCGTTTATGTACAAGAAACAGGCGAGGTCATTTCCCTAGACTTGGAAGAATATATCAAGGGAGTGGTGGCCGGAGAAATGCCTGCCGCCTTTCATATGGAGGCGCTGAAGGCGCAGGCGGTTGCTGCCAGAAGCTATGCCATCTCCCGCATTGAGGCATATAGAGAAGAAGGAAATCCCGGGCATCCGAATGCGGAATTATGCGATCAGGTTCACTGTCAGGTCTGGCTTTCTCCGGAAAAGCTCAAGGAACTAAAATCCGATCAGTGGATGAAAGATTACTGGCCTCGAATTGAACAAGCGGTGGAAGAAACGGTAGGGCTGGTGATGACTTATGAAGGGAAGCCCCTGGAACAGCCGCTGTTTCATTCAACAAGCGGCGGACGTACGGAAAACTCGGAAGATGTTTTTGCTGCATCGGTGCCCTATCTTCGGAGCGTAGAAAGTCCTTATGAAAAGGAAGCACCCCATTTTACGGATCAGCAAATTGTTTCTGTTTCCGATTTTGTTGCAAAGATCAAAGAGAAATACAGCGATTGCAACATCCAAGCTTCCAATCTATCGAATCAGCTCAAGATTTTAGAACGGAGTGAAGGTGGAAGAGTCCTGAAAATGCAAGTAGGGAACAAAATATTGAGCGGAAGGGAACTGCGGGAATTGTTTGGACTGCGATCGGCAAATTTCCAAGTAAGTATGGAAGACCAAAATCTGATCTTCCATACGATCGGATATGGACACGGAGTCGGAATGAGCCAATGGGGAGCCAACGGGATGGCGAAAGAAGGGCATACGTTTGAAGAGATTTTAAAACATTATTATCAGGGAGTAACGATCGAAAAAATGGAATAAAATTGCAGTCAAAAAGGTATGAAATTTCTCCATCTGGCAACAATACCAGGTGGAGGTGGGATATATGAATATCCGAAATCGTTTTTTCAGGAAGAAAGAAAATCAAGAAGGCATCCTGATTCAGGAGAAAATCTCAAAATTACTGAGAAAAGAAGGCTTTTATATCATTTTATTTTTATGCGTCTGTGTTGTTGCCGTTACTGCAGTATGGGTGACGAAGATGAACATCGAGCGGCTGCGCATGAGCCATATGGAAGAATCTTTTGAAATGGATGCAGGGCAGGAGGAATTTTTTATGGAGGATGCAGAAGAAGGAAACTCTATCGTTACCGTGGAGGAAATAGATGAAGAATCCGGCGTGATGCAGCCTATCCAAGAAAGTACGGAGAAAAATCAGCCTATTCAAGAAAAGGCAGCAGAAAGCAGCAAAACAAATCCAGCCCCGAAAAACGCTTCAGCGGTAGCCGAAACCAAGGAGCAAACAGCAGCAGCTTATTCCGCTGGGCAAAGTAGCAGTCCGATGAAAATGCCGGTTAAAGGCAAAATCGGGATGGACTATGCCGTCGATACGCTCACGTATTCAAAAACATTGGAACAATATATGACCCATCATGGAATCGATATTATCGCTCCGGAGGGGACGCCCGTTGTAGCTGCATTGGATGGGGAAGTCGTTGAAATCGTTGTGGATTCCGGACTTGGAATCACCATTGGCCTGGCACACGAAGGAAACCTGATTACCCGATATGCCAATCTAAGTACAGCTGATATGGTAAAAATAGGGGATCGGGTCAAAAAGGGACAAACAATCAGCGGCATAGGAACAAGCGGATTGTTTGAAAAATTGGAAGAACCGCATCTGCATTTTGAAGTACTTCTTAATGGAAAACATGTAGATCCCAAAAAATATCTTCCGATCCGATAAGAGCATTTAAAAGGAACGACGGAGACGTCGTTCCTTATTTCGTTTCATTTAGTTATGATGTAGATTTTGATATTTCATCTTTGTCGCTTTTCCACCCCGTATGTGCCTCTCAGCTTTATTTTTATCAAGGATTCGTTTCACTTGAAGCGCTATTAGAGGGTTTATCTTGGGAAGGCGTTCCGTTACATCCTTATGTACTGTGCTTTTGCTTACACCGAAAACTTTTGCAGTTTGACGAACGGTTGCTTTTTCAGATATAATATACTCGGCAATTTCTATTGCACGTTCCTCTATGTAATCCTTCAATTGCGACCCCCCTTTAAGACCATTTCTTGATAAATCTTATGCGGCAAATATCAACAATAGAACTGAAAAAGGGTGCATTCAAAAGGAATTTAAAAAATAGTTCACAGAAAAAGGATTTGCGCAATTCATGACGAATATTGACACAGTAATCTTGCTGAAACTTTCAGATAAACTCGAAGCGAATAGAGATAGGAAAATGGAAGGTGGGAAAGATATTGGGATTTGGTGCTGAAGTTGGAATCGATTT
>JAMNXX010000154.1 GCA_023623095.1 Bacillota bacterium
AGCATCTTTAGATATTACGCAGGATGTAGATGAAAATTATCTACGAAAGAAAGATGAGATTGGAGCATTGGCAGGAGCGATACAAACGATCACCAATAATCTCAGGGAGATTATCCGAGAAATCAGTCAATCTTCAAATCAACTCGCTGCGATTTCAGAAGAATTGACGGCGACTTCACAGCAATCGGCTGCATCGGCGCAAGAAGTATCGAAAACAGTGGAAGAAATAGCAAAAAGCGCTTTCGAACAAGCCCAAAATACCGAAGAAGGTTCCAATAAGGCGGTGCTATTGGGAGAAAGCATTGAAAAAGACCAAGAGCATTTAAGCGATCTAAATGTTGCTTCAAGAAGAGTGGTAGAAGTTGTGGAAGAAGGATTAAAAGAAATGGACAAAGTGTTTAAAATAATGGAAGAAAACGATAGGGCCATCAAAGAAATTTATGAAGTAATTTTAAAAGCGAACGAAAGTTCAAACGATATTGGGCAGGCAAGCAGTGTCATTGCCGATATAGCAGGACAGACGAATTTATTGGTTCTAAATGCTGCCATAGAAGCGGCAAGAGCGGGAGAAGCCGGGAGAGGGTTTGCAGTTGTTGCGGAGGAAATTAGAAAATTAGCAGAACAATCATCCGCCTCGACGCATTCGATTGATGAGATGGTTCATGAATTACAGAACAATTCTCAAGCCGCTGTAAAGACGATGGAAAGAGCCGCGAATATATCAAAAGAACAAACGGAAAGCATCATTCATGGCAGAGAAAAATACATGTTAATCGCTCAATCGATGCAAGATGCGATGAAAGTTGTCGAACAATTAAATGTTTCCGGGCAAAAAATGGAGGAGATGAAAAATGATATCCTTGAGACATTACAAAACCTTTCTGCGATTGCAGAAGAAAATTCAGCTACAACAGAGCAGGTGACAGCATCTTTAGAAGAGCAGACTGCATCCGTTGAGGAAATCGCAAATGCCAACGAAGAATTGTCTACTTTGGCACAAAACCTTCAGTCAATCATTATGAAATTTAAGATCTAAAGAATAGGATAAATATGTATCGAAAAAAAGGAATTGCTCAAAAAATGTCGAATCCTTCAAAAAGACACTGATTCAAAAAGTGTCTTTTTGATTGCCCTTTATCATAAAAAGAGAATGATATGCAGGCATTGAAAAGGAAAGCGATAAGCCCCGAAAGATATTTAGAAGCGTGCAATATTTTTAACCTATAAGAAAAAGGAGTTTAGACAGATGTTGCGAATAGAACGGATAAGAAAAAATAAATTATTCATGACATTCATCTTATTTACGCTCATTTCTTCGTTGATTTTTGGCTGCACAGATTTTGATCACGATCCTGAAAACGCGATACATACAGAAGGAGAATCTTTATCTGTCCATTTTATCGATGTGGGACAAGGAGATTGTACATTATTTGTTACGCCCAAAGGAAAGACGATCTTAATCGATGCCGGAGAAAAGAGTGCAAGCGATATGATTATCAATTACATAAGGGGTCAGGGGATCCATAAAATCGATGTCATCATTGCAACCCATCCCCATGCGGATCATATCGGGGGTATGGAGGATGTGATCAGGGCATTCGATATCGGTCAGATTTATATGCCACGGGTGATGCATACGACTCAAACATTTGAAAATTTACTATTGGCCATTCAGGAAAAAGGGTTAAAAGTGAAAACAGCCAAAGCAGGTGTAGCATTCGATATCGATCCGGATATCGAAGCTGTTATGCTGGCTCCCAATTCTGAAGAATATGAGAATCTTAACGATTATTCTGCTGTTTTAAAAGTCACTCATGGAAAAAATTCCTTTCTTATAACCGGTGATGTGGAGGAAACTTCCGAAAAAGAAATGTTAGCGAGCGGTTATGATCTATCCGCTGATGTATTAAAGGTAGCCCATCATGGCAGCAGCAGTTCTACAACCGATGAATTTCTTGATGCAGTAAATCCGGATCATGCTGTGATCCTTTTGGGCAAAGACAATGATTATGGGCATCCTCATCGGGAGACGATAGAAAAACTAAGGGAGAGAGGAATTCCTATCTATCGGACGGATGAATTAGGAAATATCGTTCTTACATCGGATGGGCAAGTGATCATCTTTCATCATCCTTCTTCTCAGGCGAAAGCGGCTTCTCAGATAGAAACAATTTATATTGGAAATAAAAAATCCCAGGTATTTCACTTGCAAAATTGTTCATCATTGCCGTCAGAGCATAATCAATTGAAATTTTATAGCAGGCAAGAGGCTGTAGGAGCTGGATATAGCCCTTGTGGCAGGTGTAATCCTTAGAAAAGTGAAAAGATAAATTTAAGAAAGGATGAAAAAATGAAGATCATCATTGATCGATTTGAAGAAAATCATGCGGTTGTTGTATTAGAGGACGGCACGACGGTCAATATGGCCAAAATTCTTCTTCCTCCCGATGTGAAGGAAGGAGATGTGATCGAGATCCATAAAAATGAAGAAGAAACTTTGGTCAGGAAAAGAAAAATAAAAAAGTTGATGGATGATTTTTGGGAAGATTAAGATAGTTTCAAGTTCCACCGTACGAGCCTGTAAAAACCCTGTGCTTTCAAGCAAGCAAAACAATGGGAACCGGAAAAAAATATTTAATTGGAAACTAATCCTTTTGTTTTCTATTTCTAAAAAAATCCAATGAATTCTCTTTTGATTATGATGAAAATATCATATAATACATATAGTGTATTTATTATAGAGAGGAGAAATTTTATGCAACAGGAGAGAGAATTATTTGCATCCCGTCTAGGATTTATCCTGATTTCTGCCGGCTGTGCGATCGGATTAGGGAATGTATGGCGATTTCCCTATATTACCGGGCTTTATGGCGGCGGTCTTTTTGTTCTCATTTATGTGTTATTT
>JAMNXX010000039.1 GCA_023623095.1 Bacillota bacterium
AAAGCGCTGTTATGGGATGATTTCGAACAAAAACAACCTTTGGCAGATTCGATAAGCATCCCCGTTCAGTAAAATCGTAAGGGCGATCTTCGGTCTCCAAAAAAATTCCTCATATTTTCGTAAAGAACGCTCTTCCTGACAAGGAATTTGAGAAAATGAACAAAATTTTCAAGGCGTTTTCTTAGCAAATTCCTTGTAAAGGATTCGCTTTTCTTTACGAATATATACGGTTATCTATCCCAAAAAAGTAAGCGTTCCAAAATAAACTATAGGCGCAACCGTAGAGGCGAGCTGTGCTCGCCCGAAACTACCAGGACATCTCATATAGAAAGGAAGAACCTCATGAGAAAGTTTTTCATTTCCCTCATGCTGGTGCTATCATTGACTTTCCCTTCTTTTGCAGCGGAAAGCATCAGCTATACGGTTCATCAGGATAAACTGGATATATGGGTGCAAGACCGGCCGGGTCAGCCCGTTACCATCACCATCTATGACGAGGGCAGAAAATATTATATCGATCAGGGAGATACCGATTCCAACGGTCAGATCCGCTTTCAAGTACAATTACCGGACAATCAGGTATATCGCTCTTCTGTTCGGACATCAGGAAGCATTGAGACAGAAGAAATTGTCATTGGAAATCCAAGCATCAATCCGGAAATTCCCGAAAAGCAGACGGCAACCATTTCTATCCGAGGCATTCAAGGAAGCATATTAAACCGAAAATCTGTCGAAATCTTTGAAGGCGATACCGTACTGGATGTATTAAGGAGGGCATTGCGAAGTGAAAATATCGATTTTATCATCGATTCCTACGGATATGTAAAAAACATCAACGGAGAATCCGCCGGTCAGTACGGCCCCCTCAGCGGTTGGATTTACCGAGTAAATGGAAATTATGATCAATACCGAAATTTAGCAGCCGGAGATGTAGAAGTAAAAAATGGAGATTTCATCGAATGGCGTTATTCGAAAGACGGCGGTATTGATATCGGCTGGGAGACAGGACTGCCCTTGCCCATCCTTTTGGATAAAAAACAGGAGCAGATTTTGGTTGAAATCGAAGCCATTCTGGCCGAGCCGGATATCCCAATCACGGAAATGGAAAAAGTCTTTGACAATATCCTCGAGCAATGCAAAACCGATCCGGATATTGTTTCTGTTCCTGAAATAAAAGAAAAGATCTCCCAATTGGCTGAAAGGATCGTTCAAACGGCTCAGACGTTCAACATCCCTGCAACAGAAATTCAGCAGAAGGAAGAAAAACCTTTTGTTCTACTAAAGAAAAACAATATCATAACTGCAGCAAATCGTTTTCTTAAAATTACACAGAAAATAGAAAATGGGCTGAAGGAAATAGAAATCGTCAAAGTTTTCCCTAGACAACTAAATGTTCAAATCCCTCTTTCAGAAAAACAAGAAATAACCGTTGGGTTTGCTTCGGGAACCATAAAAGAAATCTTTGAAAAAGAATTGGACAGCATTTCCCTCGAAACGGAGCTCTCTAGTTTTAAAATTCTTCCAGACACATTTGATAAGGCCCAACAAGAGAAAGAAATTCATTTTACTGTAAAAAAACCAATACTTTCTAAGATCCCTAAGGCATATCAAAAACATTTTGCGGTAGATATCCAATGCCTCTCAGAAAACGGAAATGCCATCCGGTTTTCTGAACCGATAGAAGTACATATCCCCTACAAAGAAAATACCGACTCTCCTGAAAAAGTTGGCGCTTTCCGGCTAAAAGAAGATCAAACGCTAGAACGAGTGGGAGGGATTTACGACGAAACAGCCCATACGGTCGCTTTTCTGACGAGTCATTTTAGCATTTATTTTGCACAGGAATCCGAAAAAACATTTGGAGATCTAGAATCATGCCCTTGGGCAAAAAAACCTATCGACAGGATGGCCAGCAAAGGCATCATTCATGGAAGAAATAGTAAATGCTTCGATCCACAGTCCTTTATTACCCGAGCAGAATTTGCTGCTCTCATCACCAAAATGCTTCCTTACGAAGTAGAAGAAACAAAAATATCTCCTTTTGAAGATATTCGACCAAATGACTGGTACTTCCAGCCAGTTCAAACGGCTTACAAAAAAGATCTCATGAAGGGCGTTTCTAACAGCCGCTTCCACCCGAATGAAAATATCACTCGACAAGAGATGGCGGTTGTATTGGCTAAAATATTGGAAAAAAGAAAAAAAGTTCAGGAAGTCGCTCCTTCTATATTGGAAAAATTTGAAGATCATGAGCAAATTGCTCCCTGGGCACGAGAAAGCATCGCTTTATTGATTCAGAAAGGCATCCTCAGTGGAATCGGAGAAAATATCTTGGCTCCCGGTGCACCTGCTACTCGGGCACAAACAGCTGTCCTTCTGGATAAGATCTATCCATTGCTTTTCGATTCATAAAAAAAAATACCTCGGAAGCAGCTGGAACAATCCTCGTCGCAGCTGCTTCCAATATTTAAGTTAAATGAAGATCATTCAACATTCAACTTTCTGATACAGGATGAGGTGCTGCTATGAAAATACATCCTTTAACCGCTATCGTCTTTGCTCTGCTCTTATTTTTCATGGTATTGTCTTTTGAACATCCTTTGTACATTTTATCGATCCTTATTTTTTTAATAGTTTTTTCATGGATATTTGACAGAAAAGCTTCCTGGGCAAAGATCATCCGATACAGCCTGTATAACGCTTTATTGATTCTGCTTATCAACCCGTTGTTTTCAAAATCAGGCAAAACAGTTCTTTATAAAGGTCCCTATATCCCTCTGTTGGGAAAGATTAAAATTACGACAGAGGCATTAGCTTTCGGTGCAACGATGGGACTCAAACTCATATGCATCGTTTTTATCTTTTTTCTTTACAGCATTTTAACTGACCGGGACGATACATTTGT
>JAMNXX010000332.1 GCA_023623095.1 Bacillota bacterium
ATTTATTATAATTTCTTTTGCCAAAAATAGCAGTTCCAATACGAATAATATTCGCTCCCTCTTCTATCGCAATCTTAAAATCATTGCTCATCCCCATGGAGAGATATTGCATATCTACCCTTTCAAGCTTTTTAGCTTTAATCCTTTCAAATATAGACTTTAGCGTTCTAAAATAAGGGCGAACCTTTTCTGGGTTTTCTTCAAAAGGAGCGATTGTCATGAGTCCTTTAATGTTAATGTTTTCGAATTCCTGAACCTTTTTAATAAAATCATCGAGCTCATCTACATACAATCCAAATTTTGTATCCTCCTTTGCAACATTGATCTGTACCAAAACATCCATCAGAACCTGATGTTGTTTTGCTCGTTTATTGATTTCTTCCGCAAGCCTAATGCTATCCAAGGAATGAATCATTTTTACTTTGTCGACGATGTATTTCACTTTATTGGTCTGTAAATGACCGATCAAGTGCCAATGAACCGGATCAACACTTTCATATTTATTTAAAATTTCCTGAACTCTATTCTCTCCTATATCTGTAATTCCTTCGGCAATCGCTTCATTGATCCTTTGGGGCTCAACTGTCTTCGTAACGCCTAATAATAAAATGTCATCTGGATTTCGATTCGCTCTCTCACATATTTCTGCAATTTCTTGTTTTATATCAATAATATTCTGCCTTATATCAGACATAATAAACCCCTCCTTTTCTACGGCTCTGCAAATCATTTAGCTAACAGTTTGCCCCTCTTTCACATTTTTTGCATTTCGAACAATTTCATCATATAATCGAATCGTCGAGATCGCTTTTTTATTTTCTCCTTCCCCCTCGTAAAAAACTGTATTTTCAACAATCGCATAAGTATCATCATATCCAATAATCTGAATCGGCTTGAAACGAGCTTGCCGATTCACATCCAATACATAAACACCCTTTTTCCCATCCTTTTCAACAATACTATCTCGATAAATCTTTAGCCCCTCATAATTAACAGCGATAACATCTAAATCTATTTTTCGTATATTGTAAAAATTAGATACATATTCATCCAATTCAAAAATAATCATATTTTCATCCTTATTTTCTATGATTTTGCTCACTTTTCCCCCAATTTGCTCATCTGAAAATTTAAAAATTATATTCTTTCCCTCTTTATAATGGGATAATATGCTATCATCTACCCATGTTACCATGTACCACACACTATCATCTACGATCTTAAATAACGGCTGATTTTCTATCACATGGGCTCCCCTTAGATCAGTCAATTCGCTGTTTTCTTTTTCCAGCATTTCTTTCTCCATAGAGGCCATATTTTGAGGATTGAGTACGGATTCATATCCATCCACATGATAACTGATTATGCCTGACATCGGACTGGTGATATAGCTGACGTTATGGTTGATTTTTTTCGTTAGCATTTCTTGTTCAGCTTTTAAATCCTCTAGATTTTCCCCTTCAAGGATATTGTCTTCACTGATAATTTTCTTCTTTTCAAGTTTGCTTTTCAATTCTTTTTCAAGTTGTGCAACTTTGATTAAATCTCCTTGAATTTGAGATTGCTTTATATCTTCAATAAGAGAATCGATCTCTTTATTTAAATTTTGAGCATCAGCACGAAACCATTCTACATTGTTTTCTTGCAAAGCTTTAATTTTTTGATCGAGAACAGATAATCGATTTTTCGTGCTTTCTTCTACTATTCCTTTATAAATTTCTAAAACTTTATACCCTTTTTCTACTTTTTCACCTTCTTTAACGAAATATTTAATCTCACCTTCCTGATCACTGTGAATTCGTTTTTCATTTCGAACAACATAACACTCTAAATGATCGATGATCTGAATGTTTCCATACTCTACAGTATCTGTTGGATTGGAAGATGAGTTTGCAATCGAGATTAATTTTATTAATAGATAACAGAAAACGATACTAAAGAAAAAATATTTAAACCGATTGTTTTTTTTTCGTGTTCTATGTTTTTTTTTATACACTGCCTGTTCACCTACTGTATATTCTTCATAAATATACTTCTTCTTTAGTAAAGATTTTCCTTCAAAAAATGCAGATTAATTTTACTTCCTGTCAAATTTCATACCAATGTCCCTCTTTTATAAAAACGCATTATAATTTTTAGGTAAATAAGGATAAATATTACTATATTCGCCAATAAAAAAAGCTACTTTTTATAAAGCAGCTTAAAATCGCTTGAAGATCTTTCCGTACTTGCTAATGATCTTAAATCTTTGAATATCTTTAATGGAAACCGACTCAATCTTTTCCTTGGCAGTGATAAGCAGTATGCAATTTTCCTTTAATTTTGCCCCAAGGATGATTCCCCTTATGCTTCGATTATTATTAAAATATATTTTCATCTCATCCCCGGACATAATTTCTTCATCCCCTAGGGTAAAGCATTTTGCTTCTACTTCATCAAGATGCGTTTGAGAAACGCCTTTGCAGTCAATGATAATAATATTATGAGAAAGATAATATTTTTCTTTTAAAATAATAAATAAATATCCTGATATGGAGAGAATCAAAAGAACGCAAAGTATTGTTAATAAATAATAAGTAAGCACCGTTTTTCTCCTTTTATTCGATAAATCCCTTACGGTAGATAAAAATTTCTTATATTCTTAATAAAAAGATGAAAGCTATGAAATATTCATAGCTTTTTTATATAAATATATGGTCTGGGTGAGAGGATTCGAACCTCCGGCCTCATGAACCCCATTCATGTGCGCTACCAAACTGCGCCACACCCAGACATCAACAACTTATATTATTACATATATTTATTTTTTTTTCAAGTGTTTCATTAAATTTTCTATTTCTTAACAAATGACAATATCATGATAGAGAGCGATGAAAGCAGAATTTTGCTGCTTTCATCGCTG
>JAMNXX010000167.1 GCA_023623095.1 Bacillota bacterium
AATTTTATCTACATTGATCAATTCTTCCAAACGGTGTGCGCTCCATCCTACAATTCTCGCCATTGCAAAAATAGGCGTATACAATTCCAACGGGATATTTAACATGCTATATACAAATCCGCTATAAAAATCAACGTTTGCACTGACCCCTTTATAGATGCGTCTTTCTTTGGCGATCACATCGGGAGCAACCTTTTCTATCATTGAGTATAATTTAAAGTCGGATTCCCTGCCCTTTTCGTGAGCAAGCTTTTCCACAAATTGCTTAAATATTCTTTCCCTTGGGTCAGAGATGGAATATACGGCATGCCCCATGCCATATATCAAACCTCTATGGTCAAATGCTTCCCCATTTAGGATCTTCGATAGATAATTTTTTACCTCTTCTTCATCTTCTATATCTGAAACATTTGATTTTATATCTTCCATCATCTCTACGACTTTAATGCTGGCTCCCCCATGTTTTGGACCTTTTAAAGATGACAATGCTGCGGCAATAACAGAATAGGTGTCGGAACCGGCTGAAGTAACAACCCTTGTTGTAAATGTAGAATTATTTCCTCCGCCGTGCTCCATATGAAGCACCAAAGCAATATCTAATACACTTGCTTCAAGTTCTGTGTACTGCTTATCCGGCCTTAACATCCTTAAAATATTTTCTGTTGCGGAAAGCTTTTCATCGGGTCTGTGAATATAGAAGCTATCATTGCGTTCATAATGATTATAGGCATGATAACCATAGATAGCTAACATAGGAAAAGTACTGATAAGCATCAAACATTGCCTGAGTACATTATCCAATGACAAATCCGATACTCGTTCGTCATAGGAGGCCAATGTAAGCACACTTCTTGTTAGAGAATTCATAATATCCTTCGTTGGTGCTTTCATAACAACATCTTTTACGAAATTCTTCGGCAGGTTTCTGCAGCTCGCCAGGATTTCTTTAAATTCTTCCAATTGTTCTTCATCCGGTAACGAACCAAATAGGAGCAGATAGGCTGTCTCCTCAAAACCATAACGCTTTTCTTCAGAAAAACCTTTTACCAAATCAATGATATTGTACCCGCGATAAAGAAGCTTTCCATCACAAGGAACAGTTTTTCCGTCGACTTCTTTATATGCTTGGACGGATGAAATATTTGTAAGTCCGGAAAGCACTCCTTTTCCACTCTTATCTCTAAGGCCGCGCTTTACTTTATAGGTATCATATAAACTGCTATCGATTATATTATTGTCAATGCAGACTTCGCTGTACTTTTTTGTGTAATTTTCAATCATTCCTTTTCTTGCATTTTTCATAGAATTCCTCCATTCATAATAGTTCGTTATTCGCATATTTATATGTATTTATAATTGTTTTTAAATCTGAACTTGACCTTTATGCCGTCGTCACGAACATCTTTTTTAAATAAATATATTTCCAATATTATATCATGATTTTGAGCACTTTTGTTCGATTATTTTTTCCGAGATCCTATTCTATTTCCTGAAGCGCTTCTTTATCTAATAAAACGATCCGGCGATGGCCTATGAGCTGAATCAATCCAGCATCTTCAAAGGCTGACAACTGTCTGCTTAATGTTTCCTGGCTCATGCCGATATGAGAGGCAAAATCTCGTTTGCTCATCTTTAAAACAATTTCTCCCTCTGTATTGGCTAGGCTTATCAAAATATCTGCCAATCTTTTTTCTACTCTATGGAGATTGATATTTTCAATTAAATTTTCAGCGACCTCTAATCTTTTGCTTAATTCTTCTATCACTTTTAATGCAATACTAGGGTATTTTTCGATCAATTTTTTAAGCTTCTCAGCTTCTATGATGCATACGGTGGTTTTTTCTAGTGCTTCTCCATTATCTGTTAATGGGCTGGAACTAAAGAGAGAAAGTTCTCCCATAAATTCTCCGGGACCCAATACCCGGATCACTTGCTCTTTTCCGTTACTGGATATCCTGGTTATTTTTATCTTCCCGGTATGGATAACATAAAGCGCCTCTCCCCTATCCCCTGCCATATAAACCATTTCGCCTTTTTCATAAGTTTTTTTCGAAGCGATCTCTGCGACTTCCATCTTTTCTTCATGGGTCAAATTGCTAAATATGGGAACGATTTCTACACAGCTTTTCCCATCTCTCTTATGGCAGTGGCATTTCATTTTCGAATCCCCCTTGCAAGAAAGCTTCTTTTTCTTAAGGACGAATGTTCTGAAGAGATTTGTCCTAAATTCCTTATATATACATTTTATCAAGAATTTAGATTTAAGAAAAGTGAAATGAAAAATGCCGGATCGATAACACAGCAAGAAGTTCCTGCTTGCATAATAGACGAAAGCCGACCTCGTTTTTTATTGAGATTCTTTTAAAAACGTATAATTTGTTCTTTTTAACAAAATAATAATAGAGGCATCTTCATGAAAAGAGCAGAGAGATCCAGCAAGTGAAGACAGAGCAGTTTTTGGAAAGGTTTTGAAAATTATTACTATGAGGAGGGAAGAATGATGTTTTTAGATCCCATTTTAGTTCAAATTCCTGAGTCTTTGGAAGACCGTTTTGTTATTGCAACGTATTATTGTGCGACAAAACCAAGGACAAATATGATGAAGTTTGCGGCTGCATTGGCAGTTGAGCAGACAACAGGAACTTGGTTAAAGGTTCCTCAGGAAACTCCTGAAGTTCGGGAAAAATTTATTGGACGCGTTGTTGGAATTTACGAGGTTCCGAATTATCAGATTGAAGTTCCAAAGGAAGTGGATGAGCGGCATTTTATCATACGAATTGCCTATCCGTGGACGAATTTCGGAGCGCAGTTTGCGATGCTCTTAACGACAGTCATTGGAAACATTTCCAGTTCGGGCAAGCTGAAACTCTTAG
>JAMNXX010000091.1 GCA_023623095.1 Bacillota bacterium
TTCAATGCTTCTTCCAGCACTTTCTTCTTCTCTTCTTCCGTTTCTTTTTCAATCTTTTTCATCATTTCTCTTACGAAAATACCTTTTAGCGAAAAGATATCTGCCAACGCATGATAATCAACTTTTACCTGTGTGAAATCTCTGATTTTAATAAAAAAGAACTCTTTTGAAAGATTATCTTCAAGGATCTTTGGATAAATACAGAAATCTTCTTCCACTTCTCCCACCAGCCGTATCTTGTATAAATTTTCATCGATTTGATGATCCGAAAGCCCCTTCCGAATGGCATGGATCACTTCTTCATATGTTCTCGCGTTGCTAATATCGATCCCTACTTCAAAATATTTTCGCTTGCAAATCTCCCGAAATTCTAAATCGCACCAGTCTTTTCCTACTTCGCCGATCAGGACTCCTTTCGAACCTGTTTCATCGAATCCTCTTCCTTCAGGATTTCCGCTGTAACTCCAAAAAGTATCTCCTTCCTTTTCAATTCCCGAATATCTATGTCGGTGGCCTAAAGCCAGATAATCCAAACCGCTTTTTCGAATCTCTTCGATTGCAATCGGATTATATTCACTTTCTTGCCCAGCTGATACCACATCTCCATGCAAAACCATGATATTGATTTTATTTGGATCTTCTACACGAAAGTTTTTCAAAAGCGAGCTCTTCTGATGGGCCTGGGAAAATGCAGCCCCATAGACGCATAGTCCTTGTTCGGGAAAACAGATTTTATCGATTCCTTCCTTAAAAATATGGACATTATCCGGCCATCGAACAATATGATAAAAAGATTTTGTATGATAGGGATCATGATTACCCGGAGAAATAAAAACATGGATATGGGGAATTTCCTGAAACTTTCTTACCAGATATTCTAATGTGGATTTTCGAACCCGATCATTGTCAAATAGATCGCCGCTGATCAAAAAAAGCAGAACATTTTCTTCCTTTGCCAGCGCAATCATTTTCGAAAAAGTTTCCTTCAGTTCTTCCTTTCTTTTCTCTGCCTGAATATGCGAAAGTTCTGTAAAAGGAGTATCAAAATGCATATCTGCACAATGAAGGATTTTAATGGCCTTCATCTCCATTCCTCCCCTCATAACCGTTTATCCTATAGCTGTTATTTGGTTTTTCAAAAAATCTTTAGTAGGAATACGCATCCGTTTCGCTTTCTTCCCCGCCCTTGATCTCTACCACAAGCTTATGGGGAAGGCAAACCACCGTTTGACCCGGATTTGAGATCCAGCCCGTCCTGACGCATACCTGATCCGGGCAATCTGCTTCTAAAATCCGCACGCTCCCTTCCCCTATCTCGACAATATTTTTACCGAGCTCGGTCTCGATGGGGATCCTGTCTCCTACTTTCTTCTCCTCGAGTAAAAAACTTTGGATCTGCTCTCCCTTATAAGTAATTTCTACATATTTTTGCGCTGCTTCCTTTCCAAAATTCATTTTAAAAATGCCGAATAGGATCCCTGCAAGCACTACAAAAAATAAAATAATCCATATATCAAAACGCTTCATTTTCGCTTCCCCATTTCTTTTTAAATTTCATCGGATAAATTTTTTCTCACAAATTTCCCCGTGATCGGGTAAGAATAATCGATTCCTTTACATACTCTCACCACAGCAATAATCGGCAAAACCAAGGCAGCAATCATCAAAACCAATAAAAATGGAATTCCAATCAGTACGATACTCAATACAGCAAAAATGGCCCCGAATACAATCAGTGCAATTTGGAAAACAAGCGCTTCCTTAGCCTGCTGCTTTACAAAGAAATCTTGGGACAAAAGAAAAACCATCAAAGGAATCAATATGGGAAATCCTACCACCCAGCCAAGGTGAGCAGCACCGCACAATAATTTTTGCTCGCTCGTCAACATATAAAACCGCCCCCCGAATCAAAATATATTTTATAAATATAATATGTTTTATCATCTAAAAACTGAATATTCGAAAAAGGATAAACATCGGTTCATAAGAAATCCATCCTGTCATATTGAAATATAAAGACAGATAAAATACAATAGATGGCAGTTTAAAAATACTTTGCAAATGCTTAGAATGAATAGGAGGAAAAAGCAATGGCGATTGCTGCATTCTTTGATATTGACGGCACACTGTACCGGAACTCACTGATGGTTGAACATTTTAAGAAACTATTAAAATATGAAGTGATTGACCCTTCCCTTTGGCATAGCCATGTAAAGCAAGCCTATCACAATTGGGATAAAAGACAAGGAAATTATGATGATTACCTGCTCGAACTGTCCAAGATCTATATTGAATGTATCAAAGGAATCGACAAAGATGAAATGGAATTTACCGCCAACAAAGTGATCGGGCTGAAAGGAGAACGGGTTTACCGCTACACAAGAGCCCAAATCGCCTGGCATAAAGCGCAAAATCATAAAATCATCTTCATCTCCGGCAGTCCCGCATATCTTTTGGAAAAAATGGCTAAAAAATATGATGCAACGGATTTTCAAGGAACAGAATATGTGATGGATGAAACAGGAAGATTCACAGGACAAATCATTCAAATGTGGGATTCAGAAAGTAAAAGAAGAAGCATGCTGGCTTTTCAGAAAAAATACCAAATTGACATGCAGAAAAGCTATTCGTACGGTGATACAAATGGAGACTTCTCCATGTTTGAGTTGGTAGGAAATCCTGTAGCGATTAACCCTACCAAAGAGCTCCTTCTGAATATTAAACAAAATGAAACCGTCCGGAAAAAAATTCGCATCATCGTTGAGCGAAAAGACGTGATTTATAATTTAAATGCAGACGTCGATATTTTCTGATTGTTACCTCCCTCCAATTTGCGAAAGAAAATCGATAATCGGTCAAACGCAACAAGTGT
>JAMNXX010000291.1 GCA_023623095.1 Bacillota bacterium
GTATTCTACAGCCTCTGCAGCTTCCATAAAGAAATCTCTATCCGTATCCCTTGCAATCTTTTCTAAGGGTTGCCCTGTTCTTTCACTTAGAATTTTATTAATCGTATCGCGCATCTTTAAAATACGTTTTGCATGGATGCGAATATCTTCAGCTTGCCCTTGCATACCACCCAAAGGCTGATGGATCATAATCTCCGCATTCGGAAGCGCGAATCGCTTTCCTTTCGCACCGGATGCAAGTAAAAAAGCTCCCATGCTCGCAGCCATTCCAATACAGATTGTAGAAACATCAGGATTAATATACTGCATCGTATCGTAGATAGCCATGCCGGCCGTAATAGAGCCACCAGGACTATTGATATAAAGCATAATATCCTTATCCGGATCTTCCGCCTCTAAAAACAAAAGCTGTGCTACTACAAGGCTAGCCGTATGGTTATTGATCTCTTCCCCTAAAAATATAATCCTGTCTTTCAGCAAACGTGAATAAATGTCATAGGATCGTTCGCCTCGGTTTGTCTGTTCAACAACCATTGGAATTAAAGGCATATTTATCCCCTCCTTTTGTCTGGGAAATATTCATTTTGCCGTTTTTTATTCTGCCGGTTTTGCGACAGCATGTTCTACGAGAAAATCAACTGTTTTTTGAACGACGATATTTTTTTGAATGTATTCGTAGTTATTCTGTTCTAATGATTCTTTCAACTTATCCAATTCCATATTAAATTCTTCCGCATATTTTTCAATTTCTGCATCGATATCTTCTTGACTCGCTTCAATATTTTCTGCTTTGGCAACTGCTTCTAAAGTTAATTGCATTTTTACTCTATCATATGCATCATCACGCATTTGATTTCTAAGATCTTCTAATTTGCTTCCAGAGAATTTTAAGTACGTATCTAAATCCATCCCTTGATACCTCAGTTGAAAATCAAAATCATTGAGCATATTATCGATCTGATTCTCCACCATTACTTCCGGTATATCTACCTGAGCGTTCTCTATAACTTTCTTCAGGACTTCATTCTTAAATTCGTCCTCTGCCTTCTTTTTTACAGCCTCTTCTTGTTTTTTCCTAATATCTTCTTTCAGCGCTTCTAATGTATCGTGTTCACTGACATCCTTCGCAAACTCATCATCAAGCTCGGGAAGCTGTTTTTCCTTGACTTCATTTATTTTTACATGAAATACAGCATCCTGGCCAGCCAATTTTTCTACATGATAATCTTCAGGAAATTTTACCTGAACCGTTACATCATCTCCTGCTTTTGCACCGACTAACTGCTCTTCAAAACCAGGAATAAATCTTCCTGAACCAATCAAAAGATTTTGTTTTTCGGCTGTACCTCCATCAAATTGCTCATCCCCGACAAAACCTTTATAATCAATCAGAACATAATCTCCTTCTTGGACAGGTCTTTCTACAACAACCATCCTGGAATTTCTATCCCTTAACATCTCTATTTCGTTTTCCACATCTTCTTCCTTAACATTATACTCTTTTTTTTCTGCTTCTATACCTTTATATTGACCCAGTACCAGCTCTGGTTTTACTGTAACCGTTGCTGTAAAAACAAAATTTTTGCCTTTCCCAATTTCTTCTATGTCAATAGTAGGTCTGTCTACCGGTTCTAAATTTTGATCTTTTATTGCTTTTTCATACTCCACCGGACAGATTTGATTGATTGCCTCGTCATAGAACACACCTTCGCCGTAATACGCTTCGATCAGTTTTCTCGGTGCTTTTCCTTTTCTAAATCCAGAAATAGAAAATTTGTGTTTTGTCCTTTGATAAGCCTCTTGAACTGCTTTTTCGAATTGTTCATGATCCACTTCAATTTTTAAAGTTACTTCATTTTTTTCTTTCTTGACAACTGTTGAGCTCATTCAATTTGTTCCTCCTCTGTATTTGAAATTAAAACGGTTCTTTAGCGCATTTAAAGCCCTTATTAACCTTAATATTATAACATAAAAACACGATGTCAACCGTTTTTTATCTGTTTTCTGTACTTTTTTCTTTCCGCCGAATTTTTCGCATTTGAAAAACCAATGGATTTTTTTCCATTGGTCTTCTCCTCATTATTATTATACCATGATATCAAAAAATGTAAACGTTCATCATCAATATAAATGTAAATGTTCAGCAGCCAACCCATCTACTTTCTTGACCCTGTCTCCTAAAACCGATAAAATGTAGATAAAGAAGTATTTTTGAGCATCTGGCTGAATTATTTTTCCTCGTTTTTGGATAAAGGTCTAATTGGAAGGAAGGGATCGGGGATGAAATACCTAGAAAAACTCTTAAATCAAATTTCCATCGGAATCCTCATCATCGATGAAAAAGGCTATCAATATTATAGCAATTATAAAGCAGAAATTTTTTTGGACGCATACAGCAGAAAATTACATCTCAACGATCCCATACCGGAAATTCTAGAACTGATCACCAAAAACTATACCGTTCGGCTGACCGTCAACAGTTATAATGACTTCATTTTAAGAACAATTATACTCGCTGATTCAAACGAAAAAACCATCTACGGAATCAGCATTTATGATACAGCCTATTTGCGCAATTTTATTGGTGAAATGGATTTTGAAGAATTCATGACGATACTTGATTATACACAGGATGCCATCATAATCGATGACAAAAATGGAAACACCCAGTGGATCAATAAAGCCGGTGAAAAACTATACCATGTAAAGCGAGATGACATCATCGGAAAAAATATCGATTATTTAGAAAAAGCAGGTATATTTTCTCCTTCCGTGGCTAAACTAGCTATTGAAAAAAAAGAAAATATCAGCATACTGCATAGCAATAAAGAGGGAAAAAGGATTCTCACAACCGGAAGC
>JAMNXX010000096.1 GCA_023623095.1 Bacillota bacterium
TAAAGGATGGATTTCCAGGAGTTTTTCTTTATCCATCACATTTCTAAAATAAGAAATGGCAAACAGCGGTTCTACACCGCTGGAAGCTCCGGCAATAATGCTGATCGTTCCTGTTGGCGCAATCGTCGTGGTGGTTGCATTCCTCAACTTGCGACTTCTTTCTTTATAAATGCTGTCTTCATAAGCCGGAAAAACCCCTCTTTTCTCGGCCAACTTTTCAGACATCTCTTTCGATTTTTGATCGATAAAGCGCATCACATCCTGTGCAATTTGAACCCCTTCTTCCGAGTCGTAAGGAATACCCAGTTGGATGAGCATATCTGCAAATCCCATTACGCCCAATCCAATTTTTCTGGTTTTCAGGGTCATCTCTTCGATCTCCTTTAAGGGATAACGATTGACATCGATCACATTGTCCAGAAAATGAACCGCCAAAAAAACGATCTCTTCCAAACGCTTATAATCAATCGATTTTCCTAAATAATCCTGACGGATCATTTTAGACAAATTAATCGAGCCGAGATTGCATGATTCATAAGGAAGCAACGGCTGCTCTCCGCAGGGATTTGTGCTTTCAATCTCTCCCAGCAAAGGAGTCGGATTGTCTCTGTTTAAACGATCCAGAAAGACGATCCCTGGCTCTCCATTCCTCCAGGCCATATCCACAATGAGCTGAAAAACGTTTCTGGCATCCAATTTTTTTACGACTCTGCCGGAGTGCGGATCGATCAATTCATACCCTTGGTTCATTTCCACTGCATGCATAAATTTTTCTGTAATCCCAACGCTGATATTAAAATTATTGATCTCCGTATTCTTTTTTTTGCATTGGATAAATTCCAAAATATCCGGATGATCGACTCTCAGGATGCCCATATTGGCTCCCCTGCGTGTCCCCCCCTGCTTAACCGCTTCCGTAGCCGCATTAAATACTCTCATAAAGCTAACGGGTCCGGAAGCAATTCCGCCGGTAGATGCTACCGCTGCCCCATTGGGTCTCAATCTTGAAAAACTAAAACCCGTACCTCCTCCGGATTTATGTATGATCGCCGCATTTTTAATCGCATCAAAAATCCCCTCTATGCTATCTTCCACCGGAAGCACAAAACAAGCAGAAAGCTGTCCCAATTCTTTCCCTGCATTCATCAATGTAGGGGAATTTGGTAAAAATTCAAGTCCTGCCATCATTTCATAAAACTGTGCTTCCAGTTTAGAAACATCTGCATTTTCATCATATTGCCGATCTGCTTGGGCAACATGGCGAGCTACTCTTCTAAACATCTCTTCTACCGTTTCTACAACATTTCCTTTTTCATCCTTCATTAAATATCTTTTTTCCAGCACTCTTAATGCATTCTGGGAATAATCCATCCTTTCCCCTCCTTTTGCAATATTTTGTGCATTGTATGAGTTAGGCATACCATATATTGTATCGCTTTTTCGCTAAAATTGTCAAAACGGTTTAAAATCATTTTCATCTCATATTTCCCGTATTTGGCTATTCTTTTTTAAAATCTTTCCGATTTATGAATTTTTTATCCCCGATGATCAATTTCGATAAAAAAATAAGATTGTATCAGGATAAAATATTTTTTTGCTCCAAGATCAACAAATAGACGGCCTTACGGCCATCTATTGAAAAAAATCGATTTGAATCAATCTTAACCGATATATGCTTGAATGATATCGAGTATTTCTCGAATCGTTTCTCTGCTGAACTCTCCTTTTCGGTATTTTCTCTTCGCAACAAGAATTTCTGCCTTTTTCCCTCTCCTATTTATCTCTTCCAAAGCTTTCGGCTGTTCAATAAATACCCCTATGGGTTGAAAGTCTTTATCCAAAAACACAAATGTGGGCATCTTTGGTTTGCTGCTTGGATTTAGTCTTTCCATATATTTTTCGTTCCCCTCTTTCGGTAGGATCCCGATCTTAAAATGGGAATTCAGATCGGCCATTTTTTGGAGAATGGGAACATTGATCATGCAGTCCGGACACCATATTTCAGCAAATACAAGCACATGAATCGGTACATGGATCCTCTGAATTTCTTTCTTTAATTCTTCATCGATCTCGATAGCATGATAGATTTCTAATGTTTTTTCTTGATACATATCTTTATCCTGGCGGATAAATTCCATAAAAGAAACACCTTTTTCGAAAAGCAGTGAGAGATGCATGCAATCCCCTCTTTTCTTCTTTCTTTCAGTATATCTTGAATTTTTAATGGTTTCAAAAGTAAGATTTTGGATAGGAATGGCAGCTTCCGTTCCCCTTCACTGCAGATATTGCCATCAAGACAGCATAAAGATAGAAAAATAAAATTTTTTCAATGATTCTGCTGATTAAAAGCGCAATAGATTTATTTTTGTAGAAATTCTTTCATAATAGAAAATTCAGAAGGACGCTGCCAAACTCCCTTCTGAATTCCATATTCTGTAGACATTTACTTATTCTTTTCAATTGGTTTCATCGTTGGAAATAGAATCACATCCCGGATAGACGCTGAATCTGTAAGCAGCATGATCAGCCTGTCTACACCGATCCCAAGCCCTCCTGTCGGAGGAAGACCAATTTCAAGGGCATTGATGAAATCTTCATCCATCATATGCGCTTCCTCATCCCCTAGTTCTCTTTGCTTCAGCTGTTCTTCAAACCTTTGTTTTTGATCGATTGGATCGTTTAGCTCTGAAAAAGCATTTGCAATTTCCCATGTGTTGATAAAAGCTTCAAACCTCTTTGTCTTTCTCGGATCTTCCGGATCCCGCTTTGCAAGAGGAGAAACTTCAACAGGATGATGTGTGATAAATGTTGGCTGCATGAGATGTTTTTCCGCATATTCCTCAAACAGCGCATT
>JAMNXX010000143.1 GCA_023623095.1 Bacillota bacterium
AAATCCACATGGTCTCAGACTCGGAATCGTCAAAGACTGGGACTCGAAGTGGTATGCGGACAAGGAAAATTTTGCAGAACTATTGATCGAAGATTATAAGATCCGTAAACATATAAAACAAAAGCTTTATACTTCGGGCATTTCAAAAATCGTAATTGAAAGAGCGGCAAACAATAGAGTGAAAATAAGTATTGACACTGCAAAACCCGGAATGGTTATTGGAAAAGGCGGTGCCGGTGTTGAAGAGTTAAAAAAAGAATTAGAAAGCTTAACCGGAAAAGGCGTATCGGTGAATATAAACGAAATCAAAAATGCAGAGGCCGACGCCCAGTTGATCGCTGAAAACGTAGCATTTTCATTGGAGCGCCGTATATCTTTCAGAAGAGCGATGAAACAAGCGATTCAAAGAGCACTTCGTGCCGGTGTTGAAGGAGTTAAAATTGTTGTGTCCGGAAGATTGGGCGGTGCAGAAATGGCAAGGACAGAAAAATATAGCGAAGGAAATGTACCGCTGCATACGCTCAGAGCGAATATCGATTATGGATTTGCCGAAGCCAATACCACATATGGAAAATTGGGTGTAAAAGTTTGGATAAACAATGGTGAAGTCTTACCCGAAGCAAGTGAAGATGTTAAACAAGCGAGAAAGAGCAGCCGTGTACAAGAAACAGAAGGAAGAACCAAAAAAACAGATAGATCCAGAAGACAAAATCGGGATGATAAAATGAATGAGAAAGAGAATGAATGAGAAAGAGCAGGTTGGGACCTGAGGAAGGAGGAAATAGACGATGTTAATGCCGAAAAGAGTTAAACGTCGTAGAGTACAGCGAGGCAGAATGAAAGGAACCGCGCAGAGGGGCAATACGATCACTTATGGTGAATACGGCTTAATGGCATTAGAACCTGCGTGGATTACTTCAAATCAGATCGAAGCAGCTAGGATTGCAATGACGAGATACATTAGAAGAGGCGGTAAAGTTTGGATCAAAATATTCCCGCACAAACCTGTAACCCAAAAGCCGGCAGAAACGCGTATGGGTGCTGGGAAAGGCTCTCCAGAATACTGGGTGGCAGTTGTAAAACCTGGCAGGATCATGTTCGAGCTGGCGGGGATTTCTGAAGAGAAGGCAAGGGAAGCAATGCGTCTTGCATCACATAAATTACCGATCAAATGCAAGTTCGTTACACGTGAAGATATGGGAGAAAAGGGTGGTGAAGCAAATGAAAGCTGATAAGCTGCGTGAAATGACGGAACAAGAATTAAACAATAAATTAAATGAACTTAAAAATGAACTTTTTAATTTAAGATTTCAATTGGCGACTGGTCAGCTTGAAAACCCTATGCGAATTAAAAGCGTAAAAAAAGATATTGCACGCACAAAAACCATCCTTAGAGAAAAAGAATTAAAACAGATGAAGGCTTAAGATAGAAACAGGTATATGGAAGGAGGCAATGTTTGTGGAGAGAGGAAGTAGGAAGACCAGAGTTGGGCGCGTGGTCAGCGATAAAATGGAAAAGACGATCGTCGTAGCGGTAGAAGATTTTGTGCGTCATCCTTTATATGGAAAAGCCGTTAGAAGAACGAAAAAATTTAAAGTGCACGATGAAAACAATGAATGCCGGATCGGCGATAGAGTAAAAATTATGGAAACAAGACCTTTAAGCAAAGATAAAAGATGGAGATTGGTACAGATCGTAGAAAAAGCAAAATAATGTGTATAGCTGAAGGGAGGTATACCAATGATTCAACAGGAATCGCGCCTAAAAGTTGCAGATAATTCAGGAGCAAAAGAGCTGCTTTGCATACGCGTATTGGGCGGCACAGGAAGAAAATACGCAAATATAGGAGATATTATTGTTTGTTCAGTCAAAGACGCAACACCAGGGGGTGTTGTTAAAAAAGGACAGGTTGTGAGAGCAGTAGTCGTAAGAAGCAAAAAAGGAGTTCGACGTGAAGACGGAAGCTATATTACATTTGATGAAAACGCAGCGGTTATTATCAAAGAAGATAAAAACCCGGCTGGAACACGTATTTTTGGACCTGTAGCAAGGGAATTGAGAGAGAAAAACTTTATGAAGATTATTTCGTTAGCACCGGAAGTACTGTAAGCTGGAGGGGGTGTAGTCAATGCGCATAAAAAAGGGCGATACGGTTTTAGTGATTGCTGGAAAAGATAAAGGAAAAAAAGGCGTCGTATTAAAAGCAATGCCTAAAGAAAACAGAGTAATCGTGGAAGGCGTCAATATGGTGACAAAGCATCAAAGGCCGAGTGCGAAGATACAGCAAGGCGGCATTATTCACCAAGAAGCTCCGATTCATGTTTCAAATGTTATGTTTTGGGATTCGAAAGCAAAAGCACCTACCCGCATCGGGTATAAAATATTGGAAAACGGCAAAAAAGTTCGAGTATCAAAGAAAACAGGAGAGACATTAGATTAATAAGCGAAGTTGAAGGGAGGGTCAATCGGTGGCAGCGAGACTGAAAGAACTGTATACGAATCAAATCACAAAAGCAATGATGGAAAAGTTTAATTATAAAAACATCATGGAGATACCAAAACTGGAAAAAGTCGTTATTAATATGGGTTTAGGAGATGCAAAAGACAATCCAAAACTTTTAGAATCTGCTGTAGAGGAACTTGCTCAGATTTCAGGCCAAAGACCTATTGTTACAAAAGCGAAAAAATCGGTTGCGAACTTTAAAGTTCGTACAGGGATGTCTGTTGGAGCAAAAGTAACGCTTAGAGGCGAAAGAATGTATGAATTTGTAGATAAATTGTTCAATATCGCACTGCCTCGAGTGAGAGACTTTAGAGGTGTGAATCCAAATTCATTTGACGGAAGAGGAAATTATTCCCTAGGAATTAAAGAACAGCTAATCTTCCCGGAGATTAATTATGATAAAGTTGAAAAAATAAGAGGGATGGATATCATTTTTGTTACAACATCAAAAACTGATGAAGAAGCCAGAGAATTGTTGAGATTATTAGGAATGCCATTTGCCAAATAGAGGAGGGAAAATAGTGGCTAAAAAGTCAATGATCTTAAAGCAAAGAAGAAAGCAAAAATACTCAACAAGAGAATACAATCGATGCAAGATTTGTGGAAGACCGCATGCATATTTGAGAAAGTTTGGCGTATGCAGAATTTGTTTCAGAGAATTAGCTTATAGAGGTCAGATACCAGGAGTTCGGAAAGCCAGCTGGTAGGAAATAGGGAAGGAGGGTTTACGATGACGATGACAGATCCAATTGCAGATATGCTTACCCGTATAAGGAATGCAAATATAGTAGGACATGAGACGGTAGATATTCCCGCGTCAAATATGAAAAAGGCAATTGCCCAAATCCTATTGGATGAAGGGTATATTAAAGGATATGATGTTATTGAGGATGGCAAGCAAGGGATTATCCGATTGCAGATGAAATATGGAAAAAACAAGGAACGCGTAATCAGCGGCTTGAAAAAAATCTCTAAACCGGGATTGAAGGTATATGCCAAAAAACATGAGATTCCGAAAGTATTGGGAGGCCTAGGAATTGCGATTGTTTCAACTTCCAAAGGAATCATAACCGATAAAGAAGCCAGAAGGCTCGGCGTTGGGGGAGAAGTTATCTGCTACGTTTGGTAATATAGAAATTTAAGGTACAGGAGGTGTAGCTATGTCAAGGATAGGTAAACAGCCGATTACAATTCCTGAAGGGGTCAAAGTAACTGTAGATGACAAGAACCTTGTTACAGTCCAAGGACCGAATGGAACATTACAAGAACAAATCAATAAGGATATGAAAATTCATATAGAAGATAACGTGATCCGCATTGAAAGGCCTACAGAAAACAAAAAGCATCGTGCACTTCATGGGCTTAGCCGCAGCTTGGTTTATAATATGATTGTTGGTGTAACAAAAGGATATGAAAAAAAGCTGGAAGTGAATGGTGTTGGCTTTCGTGCTGCAAAGCAGGGCAATAAATTGGTGTTGAATTTAGGATTTTCCCATCCGATCGAAGTGACAGATCCAGACGGGATTACAACGGAAGTTCCTTCACCCAATGTTATCCTAGTAAAGGGAAATCATAAGCAAATGGTAGGAAATCATGCCGCAAAGATTCGAGAGTTTAGACCACCGGAGCCATATAAAGGAAAAGGAATCAAATATGCTGATGAATTTGTTCGCCGCAAGGAAGGAAAAGCCGGTAAGTAGTAGGAGGGAGTGAAACAAAGTGATTAAAAAAATCAATAAAAATGAAAGACGAAAAAAGCGACATGGCCGGATGCGAAAAAAAGTTTTTGGAACTCCACAGCGTCCAAGATTGAACGTATATAGAAGTTTGAACAATATGTATGCACAGATTATCGATGATGAATCCGGAACAACTCTTGTTTCTGCTTCCACATTAGATAAAGACTTAAAGGCTCAACTACAAAATCGAGGAAACAAAGAGGCTGCAAAATTAGTAGGGAAAGCCATTGCCCAAAAAGCAATCCAAAAAGGAATTCAACAAGTTGTTTTCGATAGAGGCGGTTATATCTATCACGGAAGAGTGAAAGAACTAGCAGAAGGAGCAAGAGAGGAAGGACTGCAATTTTAACAGAAGGAGGGAAATGAATGCGAAATCAGCGTATTGATGCGAGCAAACTAGATTTAAAAGAAAATGTTATTAGCATAAACCGAGTAGCAAAAGTTGTAAAAGGTGGTAGAACTTTCCGATTTAGCACAACCGTTGTTGTAGGAGACGAAAATGGATATGTTGGAGTAGGAACTGGAAAAGCACAAGAGATTCCTGAAGCAATCCGAAAGGGAATCGAAGATGCGAAAAAGAAATTAATTTATGTACCGAGAGTTGGAACGACGATTCCACACCGCATCCAAGGGGAATACGGTGCTGGCAAAGTTTTGATTATGCCTGCTGCGGAAGGTACCGGAGTTATTGCAGGGGGTCCGGTCCGTGCTGTATTAGAGCTTGCAGGACTGAAAGACGTTCGAGCAAAATCTTTAGGGTCGAACAATGCAAGAAATATGGTTAATGCTACGATTGAAGGATTGAAACAATTAAAAACGGCAGAAGAAGTAGCAAGACTTAGAGGAAAAAGCGTAGAAGAAATATTAGGTTAAGAGGAGGGAGAAATCTTGGCGAATAAGTTAAGAATCACGCTGAAGAAGAGTACGATCGGCGCCAAGCCTCAACATAGAAAGACGATACAAGCTTTGGGATTGAAAAAATTGCAGCAAACAGTAGAAAAACCGGATAACCCTCCAATTAGAGGGATGATAGAGAAAGTCAAACATTTGATAGAAGTAGAAGAAATATAGTTGTTAAGGAGGTGCAGCCATGAAACTTCATGAGTTAAAACCCGCAGAAGGTTCAACGAGAAAAAGAAAAAGAGTCGGTAGAGGAACTGCTTCGGGGCATGGGAAAACAGCAGGCCGAGGTCATAAGGGACAAAACTCCCGCAGTGGCGGCGGAGTGAAACCGGGATTTGAAGGAGGCCAGATGCCATTATATAGAAGATTGCCCAAAAGAGGATTTGTGAATATCTTCAAAAAACAGTGGGCGATCATCAATATAGAAGATCTCAATCGCTTTGAAGACGGAACGGTTGTTACTCCGGAACTACTTTTACAAGAAGGGGTCATCAAAAAGGTGCTCGATGGAGTAAAAGTTCTAGGAGATGGAAACTTAGAGAAAAAGGTAACGGTGCGGGCTCACAAATTTAGCCAATCAGCAACAGAAAAGATAGAATCTGCTGGGGGAAAGGCAGAGGTGATCTAAGATGCTATCTACCCTAAAGAATGCTTGGAAGATTCCTGATCTAAGAGCAAGAATGATGTATACGCTTATGATGCTGGTTATCTTCAGATTGGGTTCGACCATTCCTGTTCCAGGCATGAATAGACATATTATTTCTCAGCTGTTTCAGCAAGCAGAAAGCGGTTTGTTTGGCCTGTTTAATCTCTTTTCAGGAGGCGCTTTTGAAAACTTTACAATATTTGCGCTGAGCATTACGCCTTATATCACCGCTTCCATTATCATGCAGCTTCTGACGATTGCGATTCCGAGTTTAGAAGCTTTGGCGAAAGAAGGAGAAGAAGGCAGAAAGAAAATCGCACAGTATACGAGATATGGAACAGTCATTTTAGCGTTTATTCAAGCCATTGGGGTTAGCATCGGACTGTTTCGACAGGCGCTTATTTCGCAAAGCTTTTGGAATGTAGCTGTGATCGTGATTACACTAACTGCAGGCACTGCATTTTTGATGTGGCTGGGTGAGCAGATCACGGATAAGGGCATCGGAAACGGGATTTCTTTAATCATCTTTGCAGGTATTATTTCAAGAATTCCTTTGGGCGTTACACAGACTTTACAAAAGTTCCGCATCGGTGAAGTATCCATAATTTCTTTAATCATTTTTGTAATATTGGCGGTTTTCATCATTGCAGGCGTTGTTGCGATTCAGCAAGGAACGAGAAAGATTCCGGTTCAATATGCAAAAAGAGTCGTTGGCAGAAAGATGTATGGTGGGCATAGCACGCATATTCCGTTAAAAGTGAATCAAGCAGGAGTGATCCCTGTTATTTTTGCGATCTCTCTGCTTCAATTTCCTTTAACGATCACCTACTTTTTTCCTCCCAACGCGTTTACGGCATTTGTGCAAAAATATCTTTCACCTACTGGAAATCCAGGTGTTTGGATTTACTCGATTCTGTATGTGCTTTTAATCATATTCTTCACCTTTTTTTACACAGCAGTTACATTCAATACGGTGGAAGTTGCAGATAATATGAAGAAAAATGGCGGTTTTATTCCTGGGATTCGTCCTGGAAAGCCAACATCCGATTATTTAAGCAAAGTTTTATCTAGGATCACATTAGCAGGGGCGATATTCCTTGCGGCCATTGCTGTTCTGCCTACAATCTTGTTGCACTTTACAAGCTTGCAAATCCAGTTTGGAGGAACTTCATTGCTCATTGCAGTAGGGGTTGCGTTAGAGACGATGAAACAAATTGAGGCACAGATGCTCATGAGAAATTATCAAGGTTTTCTGAAATAAGATGGAGCAGACAAGAACAGAAAAATCGATTTTCTGCTTCCATCAAAATTTAGGAGATGATAAATATGAGATTGATATTATTGGGCCCTCCTGGTGCGGGAAAAGGAACACAGGCTGCAGGCATCGTGAAAAAATATCATATCCCTCACATCTCTACTGGGGATATCTTTAGAAAGAATATCAAAGAAGGAACTGAACTGGGAAAGAAAGCAAAGGAATATATGGATCAAGGATTGCTTGTCCCTGATGAATTGGTCGTGGCGATTGTAGAAGAACGTTTAAAAGAACCGGATTGCAGAGATGGATTTTTGCTCGATGGATTTCCAAGAACGGTAGAGCAAGCAAAATCATTGGATAAAGTGCTTGCTACGATGGATGTTGCATTGGACAGCGTTATCAATATTGAAGTGGATAAAGAAATTCTTGTGAATCGAGCAGTCGGGAGAAGAATTTGTAAAGATTGCGGTGCAACTTATCACATTGAATTCAATCCTCCTCAAAAAGAAGGAATATGTGATGAGTGCGGCGGCAGTTTGTACCAGAGAGCAGATGACAATGAAGAGACTGTATCTACGAGAGTCGAAGTATACTTAAAGCAGACACAGCCATTGATCGACTATTATACGAAGCAAGGAATTCTTATTACGATCGACGGACAGCAGCCTATCGATAAAGTATTTGAGGATATTGTCAATGCTTTAGGAGCGTAGTCAAAATGATTATTTTAAAATCTAAACAAGAAATCGCATATATGCGGGAAGCAGGAAAAATTTTGGCACATGTCCATGAAGTGCTAAAGGATGCGATCAAGCCAGGATTGACAACGAAGGAATTGGATGAATTGGCCGAAGCAGAAATCAAAAAACATGGAGCGGAAGCAGCATTCAAAGGCTATCATGGATATCCTGCAAGCATTTGTACTTCCATCAATGAAGAGGTCGTTCATGGAATTCCGGGATTAAAAACCCTAAAAGATGGCGATATTATCAGTATTGATGTTGGCACAATCTATAAAGGATATTATGCAGATGCTGCAAAAACCCATCCGGTAGGAGTGGTGAGCGAAGAACTCCAACAATTGATGGAAGTGACGCGGCAAAGTTTTTATGAGGGATTGAAATATTGCATGGAAGGAAATCGATTATCGGATATTTCCCACGCTATCCAAAGCTATGTGGAAAGCTATGGGTTTTCTGTCGTAAGGGATCTCGTAGGGCATGGGATCGGGCAAAATATGCACGAAGATCCACAAGTACCAAATTACGGCAGCCCAGGACGTGGCCCTCGGCTTGTAGAAGGAATGGTGCTGGCAATTGAGCCGATGGTAAACATGGGGACTCATCTGGTAGAGACGCTTCAAGATAATTGGACGGTTGTCACGGCAGACGGAAAGCCTTCTGCTCATTATGAGCATACGGTTGCGATCACGAAAGATGGCCCCATGATTTTAACAAGCTTTTCATAAATGGATAAAGAGGTGAAATGAGTGGAGACTACTCGTGAGATATCGGTCGGTCAGGTTGTAAAGTCAAAAGCGGGGAGAGACCGAGATCGGGTTTTTATTGTTCTGCAAATTCTTGATGATCAATATGTCCTAATTGCGGATGGGGATTTAAGAAAAATTGACAAACCCAAAAAGAAAAAAGTAAAACATTTGGTGAAATATAATATCATCAGTGAAGAAATTAAACGAAGGATTGAGCAAAATGAAAAGATAACCAACTTGCATTTGAGAAAAGAGTTGGGAAAATTGGGTGCTTATTAGTCTAGGTAGGAATAGGAGGTTTGATTTCCTAATGGCCAAAGATGGTGTAATTGAAGTAAAGGGCACCGTTGTTGAAGCACAACCGAATGCAATGTTTAAAGTGCAGCTGGAAAATGGGCATGAAATTTTGGCACATATTTCTGGAAAACTCCGAATGAATTTTATTAGAATTTTACCAGGAGATACCGTAACGGTGGAACTTTCCCCTTATGATCTTACAAGAGGAAGAATTACTTGGCGCGGTAAGTAATGAAGGAGGGAACCATTATGAAAGTGAGGGCATCCGTAAAGCCTATTTGCGAAAAATGCAAAATTATCAAAAGGCATGGCAAAGTGATGGTTATTTGCGAAAACCCTAAACACAAACAAAAACAAGGCTAGAAATCTTATCGAATCGGTGATAGGATTAAAGATATGCCTTCAATTCGCATACGAGTTGGGCGGCTGCGTTTCATCGGAACCTTTCCGGAGATGAAACTACTTGGTGCGAATGGTTCAAGGATAGATATAAACAAATGGCTCAACATATCCAGAGATTTGGGAGGTGTAAAAAAAGAATGGCAAGAATTGCAGGCGTTGACTTACCAAGAGAAAAAAGAATCGAAATCGGCTTGACATATATTTTTGGTATCGGCAGAAGCAGATCCAAAGAGATACTGGCGAAAACAGGAATCAATCCGGATACCCGTGTAAAAGACCTTACAGAAGATGAAATCAGCAAATTAAGACAAATTCTTGACAGCGAATATCGAGTAGAAGGGGATCTGAGACGCGAAATTTCTTTAAATATCAAGCGTTTAAAAGAAATCGGTTCATACAGGGGAATTCGTCATAGAAGAGGCCTTCCGGTGAGAGGACAAAGAACCAAAACGAATGCAAGAACAAGAAAAGGACCGAAGAAGACGGTTGGACGTAGAAAGAAGAAATAGGCAAGGAGGGTGAGTAAAGGATGGCAGCGAAAAAAGCAACAAAGAAAGTTCGAAGAAAAAGACGTGAACGTAAAAATATAGAGCGCGGTCAAGCGCATATCCAATCTACTTTTAATAATACGATTGTAACGCTTACAGATATGCAAGGGAATGCATTATCATGGTCAAGTGCAGGAGCATTAGGATTTAAGGGTTCAAGAAAGTCAACTCCTTTTGCGGCACAAATGGCTGCAGAAACTGCAGCAAAGGCTGCGATGGAGCATGGACTGAAGACAGTTGAAGTCTATGTAAAGGGACCGGGGTCCGGACGTGAAGCCGCAATTCGCTCCCTGCAAGCAGCTGGATTGGAAATCAATGCGATCAAAGATGTTACACCGGTTCCGCATAATGGATGCCGACCGCCAAAACGCAGAAGAGTCTAATAAAGATTGGGAGGTGTAGGAAGAATGGCAAGATATACAGGACCATCATGCAGACTTTGTCGTCGTGAAAGACAAAAGCTCTATCTAAAAGGCGAAAGATGCTATACAGATAAATGCGCGATCGATAGAAGAGGTTATCCGCCGGGACAGCATGGACAGGGAAGAAAGAAGGCGTCGAACTATGCGATGCAGTTGAGAGAAAAACAAAAGACGAAGCGATATTATGGATTGTTGGAATCTCAATTTAGAAAAACTTTTGAACGGGCAGCAAAACTGGAAGGAATTACAGGGGAAAATCTTTTAAGATTGTTAGAGCTGAGACTCGATAATGTTGTTTATCGACTGGGATTTGCAGCCTCAAGGAAAGAAGCAAGGCAATTAGTAAGACATGGTCACTTTCTGGTAAATGGAAAGAAAGTCAATATTCCATCTTATACGGTTTCTGTTGGGGATCAGATTAAAGTAAAAGAAAAGAGCTTCAGTTCTCCTAAATTTAAAGACATTAGAGAAGGCGGACCAACAGTTCCCAAATGGCTGGAAGCAAACTTTGAAAACTTGGAAGGCAGAGTGGTAAGCTTACCATCCAGAGAAGATATCGATATTCCAATTGCAGAGCATTTGATTGTCGAGCTGTATTCAAGATAATAATTAGAATTGGTTACCCTCATTATAAGCATAAAAAATGATTAAGGAGGGTTTACGAACATGATTGAAATTGAAAAGCCTAAAATCGAATGCGTGGAGCTCAGCCCTGATAATACCTATGGCAAATTTGTCGTAGAACCGTTAGAACGAGGTTATGGAATCACGCTGGGAAATAGTTTGCGCAGGGTACTTCTCTCATCACTTCCTGGAACTGCAGTAACCTCCGTTAAAATTGATGGGATATTGCATGAGTTTTCGACAATTCCCGGAGTGAAAGAAGATGTTACGGAGATCATCTTGAACTTAAAGGAACTGTCTGCAAAAATTTATTCTGATGAGACAAAAACAGTACGGATCGAAGCTTATGGACCGGGAGAAGTTACAGCAGGGGATATTATTGCGGATGCAGATGTAGAAATCTTAAATTCTGATCTCCATATTGCAACCCTTGAGGAGAATGCAAAGCTGATCATGGAGATCACGCTCTCAAAGGGAAGAGGATATGTCCCCGCAGAAAATAATAAAACAGACACGACAGCGATTGGTGTGATTCCGGTGGATTCGATTTATACACCTGTAAAAAAAGTAAATTATTTCGTAGAAAATACAAGAGTAGGTCAGGTTACGGACTACGACAAGCTTACTTTAGAAATATGGACGAATGGGAGCATCAAACCAGATGAAGGAGCATCGCTAGGGGCAAAAATACTGACAGAACACTTAAATCTATTCATTTCCTTGACAGAGCATATTGATGATGTTGAAATCATGGTCGAAAAGGAAGAAGACAAAAAAGAAAAAGTGAAAGAGATGACAATTGAAGAATTGGAGCTTTCTGTGCGTTCGTATAACTGTCTCAAAAGAGCAGGAATTAATACGGTTGAAGAACTGACCCAAAAGACAGAAGAAGACATGATGAAAGTAAGGAATCTAGGTAAAAAATCCCTTGAAGAAGTACAGAACAAACTTGCAGAGCTTGGATTAAGTCTAAAACCTAGCGAAGATTAGATTTGGCTTTTAAAGGAGGGGAAGACATGGCAGGACATCGTAAACTAGGCAGACCAACAGGTCATAGAAATCTGATGTTAAGAAATCTTGTTACAAGTTTGCTTCGAGAAGGTCGGATTCAAACGACGGAAACAAGAGCGAAAGAAACGCGAAAGATTGCAGAAAAAATGATTACATTGGCCAAAAGAGGGGACTTACATGCAAGACGTCAAGTGTTGGCCGTTGTATTTGACGAGACCGTTGTGAAAAAATTATTTGACGAAATTGCACCAAAATATCAGGAGAGAAATGGCGGATACACAAGGATTATGAAATTAGGTCCTCGTAGAGGGGATGCTGCTGAAATGGTCATTATCGAACTGGTATAAGGAACAGTGTCGGGGATTAAGTAAAAAGCTTAGTCCCTTTTATTTTTGTAAACCGGGCCATCGAAAAATTTGACAATCTATTGGTATTCTGCAAAATAAAAGTTATAATAGAATGGATATAATATTAAAGGATGCAGTGAGGTTGGATTCGATTGAAAGAGAATATTATTGAAGTCATTGATTTGGAACATGTTTATAAAAAAGAAGAAGGCGGATCGGTAAACGCGCTAAAAAAGGTATCGTTGGAAGTTCAAAAAGGAGAATTTTTGGTGATCGTAGGGCATAATGGCTCCGGGAAATCCACATTGGCAAAACATATGAATGCAATCTTATTGCCCAGCGGCGGAAAGGTTTATGTGGATGGGATCGATACGCTTCAGCAGGAATCCATTTGGGATATTCGACAAATTGCCGGAATGGTTTTTCAAAATCCTGACAACCAGATTGTAGCGACGATCGTAGAAGAAGATGTTGCTTTTGGGCCAGAAAACTTGGGAATCCCCCCGAAAGAAATCCGTCTTCGCATTGAAAAAGCGCTTCGAGCTGTGGGGATGTGGGAGTTTCGTAGAAAGGCACCTCACCTTTTATCGGGAGGGCAAAAGCAGCGGATCGCCATTGCAGGAGTGATTGCGATGAAACCCCAATGTATTATTTTAGATGAACCGACAGCCATGCTCGATCCTTCCGGGAGAAAAGAAGTGATGGATACCATCATGAAGCTAAACCGAGAAGAAGGGATCACGATCGTGCATATCACGCATTTTATGGATGAGGCTGTTCATGCGGATCGGGTTGTTGTGATGGAGGAAGGAAAAATTGCTCTACAAGGAAAGCCGCGGGAAGTATTTTCGCAAGTAGAAAGATTAAAAAAATTGGGATTGGATGTGCCTCAGGTAACAGAGCTTGCTTTTCAGTTAAAAAAGGAAGGATTCAATATTCCGGGGGATATTTTAACCATAGATGAGATGGTGATGCACTTATGCCAATTGTAATTGAAAATTTAACACATATCTATCAACCAAATACTCCATTTGAAACGGTTGCATTAAGCGATATCAATATCGTGATAGAAAAAGGAGAATTTGTTGGATTGATTGGACATACGGGCTCCGGAAAATCTACGCTGATACAGCATTTAAATGGGCTTTTGAAGCCCACATCGGGAAAAATCATCATCAATGATCTCGATATTACCCAGAAAGATATAAAAATGCAAGAGATCCGGAAAAAAGTCGGTTTGGTATTTCAATATCCAGAGCATCAATTGTTTGAAGAAACTGTCTACAAAGATGTGGCTTTTGGCCCGTTAAACCTGGGATTGACTGAAAAGGAAGTCGAGGCAAGAGTCAAAAGAGCCATCGGGCTGGTAGGATTATCTTATGATGAAGTAAAAGATCGTTCTCCCTTTGAACTGAGCGGAGGACAAAAGAGAAGAATCGCGATTGCCGGTGTTATCGCGATGGAGCCGGACATCCTGATATTAGATGAACCCACAGCGGGACTCGATCCCAAGGGTAGAGATGAAATCCTTTCTATGATAAAAAAAATGCATGAAAAATATAAGCTGACGATCATATTGGTCTCTCACAACATGGAGGATATCGCAAAACTCGCAGAT
>JAMNXX010000137.1 GCA_023623095.1 Bacillota bacterium
ATCGGAAGACCATTTAAAGATTATTTTACTCCGGTTCAATCCAGCCAACCTAAAAATAGCTGGAATTTATTTTACCACAGTGGAGCCGATTATTTCATTAAAAAAGTAAAAACACTTCCAAATGAAAAAATGAATATTTATTTGATCATTCCAAAAACAGAGTTATCAGATATTCTTTCCAATCTGGACATTTATCAAGCATACCGAGAGGATCTGCAGACCATCCTAGACTGCATCCACGACGGCATCTATATTACCGATGGAAATGGAACCACCATGCTCGTCAATAAAGAAGCAGAAAAAACCGGCGGATTATCCGCTGAAGAATTATTGGGCAGAAATATGGCCGATCTGGTCAAAGAAGGATATTGCTCCGAATCTGTTTCGTTAAAAGTGATCGAGCAGGGGAAACCGGTAAGCATCATCCAAAACCTAGGAGATGGAAACCAATTGATCGTATCCGGCACTCCCTACTACAAAAATGGAGAAATCAAGATGGTAATTACAACGGAAAGGGATATTTCAGAGATCACAAAACTTCGAAAAGAACTGGAACAGCAACATGAATTAGCAGAAAAATATCAATCTGAATTAGAATATTTCCGCTCTCAATCCGCAATTGTAGATGAAATGGTTATTGAAAGCCAGTCAATGAAAACCTTGGTCAATATAGCACTGCGCATCGCCAAACTGGATGCAACCGTCTTAATTCAGGGAGAGTCTGGAACAGGCAAAGAAATCATCTCAAAGATCATCTATAAAAATAGCACACGCTCCAAAGGCCCCATCATTAAAATCAACTGCAGCGCCATCCCTGAAAATTTATTAGAATCGGAATTGTTCGGTTATGAAAAAGGAGCCTTTACAGGAGCCCATTCGGAAGGAAAAATCGGATTGTTTGAGCTCGCCAATCATGGGACACTGTTTTTAGATGAAATCGGAGAACTTCCCCTTTCACTGCAAGACAAACTGCTTCGAGCCATTCAGGAAAAGGAAATTATGCGGATTGGGGGAAAAAAGAATATTCCAATCGATGTGCGCATCATCGCCGCTACGAACGTAAACCTGCGGGAAGCCGTCAAAGAAGGAAAATTTCGAGCCGATTTATTTTATCGTCTCAATGTGGTTCCCCTTACCATTCCTCCATTGAGAAACCGAAAAGAAGATATTCCCGGATTGGTCAAGCATTTCATTGCAAAATTCAACCAGAAATACAAAACGAATAAAGAGCTCGATGAAGATGCATGGCCCATATTGATCGACTACGATTGGCCCGGAAACGTGCGGGAATTGGAAAATTTGATCGAACGCATCATCGTTACACAGCCCAGTTCTTTCATCACCAAAAAGCAGATTTTAAACCAATTATATCATGGAGAATCCGATATACCGCTCACGGATTTGAATCAGGAAAAGCCATCCAAACTCTCTCTGCGGGAACAGGTAGAAATGTTTGAAAAAAATTTGCTGCTTCAAATGATGCCTCATTATAAAAATACCAGAGAATTGGCCAAAGCACTCCAAGTCGATAAATCTACAATCAATCGAAAGCTAAACAAATACCGGATCCGAAATATTTATTCGGATTGAGCCGCTTTCTTTCTGTATCGATTGCACGCAAACGCTGCAGCATTCTCTGCACATGAATACGGAAAAATTTATTGAAAGAAAATGCTTTAAGGCGCATCCTTGCACCCACTAAAGTGCAAAGATGCGCCTATTTCCATCCGCTTTCCGTCGATTCTTTTTTGCAGTTGTCCCATCAAACCCCTTCGATTTTCCGTTGCATTTTTGAGCCAACTGCATCCTGTTGAAAATTTTTTCAATCCAACAAGCCTCCATTTCAAGAGATAAGTCTGTATATTTTAAATATTGGCACAAATTTTGCACCAAATCCTTTACAGATTCACACACACTTTTGAACATAGGGGGGTATCCTTTTATGAAAATCGTTGTACTTGGCGGTGCCGGGCAAATGAGTGCAATCACCGTGAAAGACTTGGCACGAAGCCCGGATGTCAAAGAAGTAATTGTAGCAGATGTAAACTTTGAGAAAGCCCGAAAAATAGCAAAAGAAAACGGTCCAAAATGCAGAGCCGTTTACTGCGATGTTTCGGATCACGACAACTTGCTTGAAGTCATCAAAGGAGCCGACTGCGTTTGCAATGGTTGTACCTACAAAGTAAACTTAGACGTTATGCGCGGCTGCCTCGCAGCAGGAGTACACTATACAGATCTAGGCGGTCTCTACCATATGACGAAAAAACAAATGGAATTAGATGAAGAATTTAAAAAAGCAGGATTAACAGCCGTCATCAGCATGGGGGGCACCCCGGGAACTATTAATGTATTGGCAAGATATGCAGTCGATCGTATGGACACCGTAGAAACCGTAAGATGTCTCAACGGCTGCGGCGATTGGACAAAAACCACGGAAGTATTCAGCGTACCCTATTCGATTAAAACGATTATGGAGGAGTTCACAACAAATCCTTATGAATTTTTAGATGGAAAACATGTTGCAGTAGAACCCCGATCCGGTGTGGAGCTCATCGACTTCCCAAAACCTTTAGGACCTGCATATGCAAATTATACGATCCACTCAGAGCCTGCCACCATGCCTGTCGTATGGAAAGACAAGGGAATTAAAAATGTAGAGTTTAAACTTGCATTAGATCCGGACTTCCGGGATAAAGTATGCTTCCTGGCTGATATTGGATTTGCATCCTTTGAAGAAATCGAAATCAAAGACGGTGTAAAGGCAAGTCCGGCCGAAATGCTTGAAGCAGTACTGAAAAGACTGCCTAAAGATCCGAATGCAGAAGTAAAAGACTGCGACATTTTA
>JAMNXX010000309.1 GCA_023623095.1 Bacillota bacterium
GGAATATAAACGATCCTATAAAAGGTATCCGAAAAATAGAAAGAGATTAATCAGATTCTACATTTGTTTTATCTTCTTCTAAATCTAATTCTGCATTTGCTTTATCTGACCCTGCATTTGCTTTATATCTATGCAGTCCATTTTTAAATGTTTCAATCAACTGCGCATCTGTATCCAGCCGATAGATCCTTGCGGGATTGCCGTTGCTATCCCAGTCAATACCATTCCACCAGATCGCAATTTTTATAAGGGGGTATTTATCAAACTTTTCAAACATATCTCTTACCCATGCCACTTTATCTCCACCAATTGCACTACAAGCAAATTCTGTAATGATAAGGGGCTTCTTAAATAAGGCAGCATATTCCGCATAAAGCCAATCATAAACTTCCTCAAAGCTTCGCCAATATTCGCCGGGATAATAATTCCCCGTATTGTATCCCGTAAGACCAACCACATCCACATATTCATCTCCGGGATAATAGTTCAGATAGTGATTCCATTTGAAATTCGGAAAAGATCGGTCATGGGGATTCCATACCCAGAGCACATTATCTGCCCCTTGTTCCTTAAAAATCTTATAAAGATATCGCCAGCAATCAATAAACAGCTTCGTATCTTTTGAAGTATAAAAGCTGGAATACGGGCACCAATCTCCATTCATCTCATTATGAAATCGAAACAAAACCGGTTTCCCAAACTGCTTCAATTTGGAAGCATACTCAACAAAATAATCATCATAAACTCCGTTCAATATATCATATGTCAACGTGCGCGCATCTTTCCCTTTGTGAAATGCTTGAAAAGTAAGCTCCACAACTTTATTTTGTTCGGCAGCATTTTGAAGCTCCCAAATCGGTATTTCTTCATTAAAAGTCTGATACCTTACTAAAACAGGAAATTGATAATCCAGCTTTTCTTCCAGTTGATTTAAGTATTTCATGCTTCCCGGAGCGCTGTTTTCAAAAATTCCAAATTGAAGGGTGCTGTCCGGACCTAAATACCGATCATAAAATTCTTTCGTAGATTCATTTAATTTTCGATGGACTACATGAAATGTCTTGTTAATTCGAGGCGTTCCCTTTTTGCTGTCCAATATCTGAAATGTCTTGATAAGCGCATCAAAGTTTTCAATTGGAGCCTTTGATTTCAAAATAACCGTATAGACTTCTTTATTGTTTTTCTTGATTTCTGCACTGGCATAATAATTAAAATCATTCGATACTCTGGCCAATTTGTTGCGATGCCATCGGATGATATTTGTCGTATAGCCATTTATTTTTATACTCTTTTTTTCATCAAGCACATGTCCGGGTACCTCTAAAAATTTATTCCCATAATTTATATAAGAACTATATGTATCTAAAGTATTTCGAAAATCATCATAATAGATCTCAATCATATTCACATCGTTAAATAGAACGGTTTTTACCTTTGACAAGCTTACATCTACGCTCATGCTGGAAGGATATTGGATAGAATATCCCTGAGGATAGTTGATCAGCATGCTCGTATACGAATTCACATAAAGAACTTGGCTAAAATCATCGGAGGGTTCAAAAGTATTTTCTGAAACGATTTTCCCGTTGCGAATATGGACCCCGTAAGGAAGCCCTTGCTCCAATGCATGGCTTAAATCCATTGGGAAAAATAATATAGAAGCCATTAGGAGAATTCCTGCCACTTTTGTCGCTATCCATGTTCTCTTTTTCAAAATCGCATACTCCTTTCAGATTAAAATTGAAAATATGTAAAGTTAGACGGGGTAGAACCTGTAAATAAAATTACCAATAATACCGCCCCTGCAGACATCGCTGCTCTAAAAACCTTGCGTTTTACAGCCAGCCAAAGCATGTCCAGCTAACAGCGGTTGCATGAAAACCCTAAAATCGAAAATAAAAAACAGACGATGTCTAATAAAATCCTCTTGCTAATATCCCTTTTCATTTTGCTGTATTTCTAAAGGTATCAGCGCTTTCATTTTTATAAGACGTTTTCATTATTATAACACGATCGACAGAAAAAAACATTTCTTTATAAAAAAAGCCCTGCTGAATACTCAGCAGGGAAAGCAGTCTAACGATCCAGTTTTCCTCTGTATTTACTCATTACTTCTTTATTTATCCCCAATGGCGGTTGAATTTCATCAGGAACTAGGCATTTATATTCTCTGCCGCCTAGCCGTTCTTTAAGTTCTTCCTTTGCCTTTGCGATTACATCCGGTTGGAGGAGAATATCCACTGCAGAAGCCGCCATAATTTTAGATGCCTGATCCATCGCCTTTTTGCCGATGCTGCTGCCTGCACATGCAGTGACCATCCAGTTATGCCAACCCTCTGCAGGCGCCATGGTCATCCAAAATGTAGCATACGGCGCATTCCAGCTAAACTCTGATGTATCGCACAACGCTGTTCCGCTCGGTCCAAATTCTTTCAATGTCTCGTCTAGTCCAACGGGCTCAAGTCCTGCGGATTTCTGCATTTCCTTCACGAAATTATGTTCTTCTTCCGTAAATCGCGGTGGCCCTATTTCTCTGAAATTTTGATGCACGATTTCAGCCAATATCTTATTTGGAATTTTTTCGTGGGTTGCAGTAATCAGCTCCTTTTCAACTGTAGTTTCTGTAGCCAATGCTCCCGCTTCAGCACATTTATCAATTCGTTTTATCACGTCCATCATTTGTTCCGATGTTGTAAACCTTCCAATGACCCATATTGTCGTTCTGTCCGGCACCACACTCGGAAATTCAGGCCCTACATCTGAAAATGTATAGTTAATCGTATTGGCTGCATCTGACGCTGCCGGTTCATAATGTTCCCGAAGCATTTCCAACGCCTGCC
>JAMNXX010000285.1 GCA_023623095.1 Bacillota bacterium
ATCCCTTTTCTCGCAAATCTCCTTTGTCTGAGCAATTACCGCATTTAATACCCTCAGCATGCTCTGCAGATCGATTCCGCGGACATCAATATATAGATAAACTTCTCCCGGAATCACATTCATTGCTCCGGGAAAGACTTTGCAGTTTCCCGTTGTCGCTACTGTCTTATGCTTTGATTCTGCCCTTCCATTTTTTTCGACGCTCAATATGATTTCAGCAGCTGCATTCAATGCATCTCGTCTGTCCTCCATAGGGCATGAACCAGAATGGGCCTCTTGCCCTATAAGTTGGATCTGCAAGCGTATCGGTGCTGCAATGGCTTCTACGATTCCGATATCTATTTTTTCTTTTTCAAGAACAGATCCCTGCTCGATATGAAGCTCAACAAATGCTTTTGCTTTTTCGGGCGGGAGGATGGCTGTCTCCAGCTTTTCCGGTTCATATCCTCTTTGGAGCAATGCATCATATAAAGAAATTCCATCTGCATCCCTACAATTTTTAAGCGTTGAAATCGAGAGGCTTCCGGCGAGCGCTTTGCTTCCGACCGTAGCAATATTAAAGCGGCTTGATTCTTCTGCCACAAAGACGATCAGCTCGATCGGATGCCGATGAAGTATCTTTTTTTTATGAATCCAATCCATCACTTCAATGGCAGCCATAACGCCCAATGTCCCGTCATACCTTCCTCCATTGGGAACCGTATCGATATGGGAACCCATCATGACAGAAGGAAGATTCGGATCCGTTCCTTCTTTTCGCGCCCAGATGTTTCCCACTGCGTCTTTGCGGATTTTCAAACCCAGCTCTTCACACATATGGATCACAATATTTCTTGCCCGTTCATCTTCCTCGCTTAATGCAAGCCGTGTAATCCCATCGTTTTCTTTGTATCCGATCCGATTGATTGCATCGAGTCTCCGTATCAATCCGTCAACAGCCATCCTCACCTTTCACCTCTCACCACTTATTTATAAATCATATTGGGCAAGAACATGGACACACTGGGTACATATGTAATCACCATCAATGCAGCAACACTCACTGCTACGAATACCATCGCAGCTGACGCAATTTTCGATATGGGAACACCGGTCACACTATTTGCTACAAACAGGTTCAACCCAAACGGAGGCGTAAAATTGCCGATCGCTAAGTTTGCTACCATGATGATACCCAGATGCACGGGATCGATCCCCATTTTCACCGCAATAGGGAAAAACAGTGGTGCAAGGATAGTAATTGCCGCAATTCCCTCCATAAACATCCCCACGATCAATAAAATGATATTGACTAACAGCAAGAATAAAATTGGAGAATGCACATTTTGTATAATTCCTTCTGTCAATGTCTGTGGAACACGTGCTACCGTTAAAAACCATGCAAACGTCTGTGCTCCCGCTACCAAAACAAGCACTTGTGCACAGGTAACCGCTGAACGGACGCAGACATCATATAATTTTTTGAGCGTAAGTTCCTTATAAATAAACAATCCTACGAATATCGCATAGATAGCTGAAATCCCTGCAGCTTCGGTCGGTGTAAAAATACCAAAATAAATCCCTCCGAGAATAATCACGGGCACGGCCAATGACCACATTGCATCGATCGTATTTTGCATAATTTCTTTGAAGCTCGATCTTTCATCTACAGGCAGTTTGTGTTTTTTCGCATAAAAGAAAACATAGATAATCGTTGCAAGTCCGTACGCAATTCCAGCTCCAATTCCTGCAATAAATAACTCCCCTACAGAAACCCCTGTAGCCGTAGCATAGATGATCAACGTAATGCTTGGGGGAATCAACAACGCTACAGAACCGGAAGACGCAATCAATCCTAATGAAAATCCTTTCGGATATTTTTGGCGAATCAATTCAGGATATAAAATCTTTCCCATCGCAATAACCGTCGCAGGACTGGATCCGGACAGCGCTCCGAAAAACATACAGGCAAGCTCCGTCGTATAGCCCAATCCTCCTCTTACACTGCCCACAATGCTTCTTGTCCATTTTAAAATGCGTGTGGACAATCCTCCCGTATCCATTACATTAGCGGCAAAAATAAAAAATGGCATCGACATCAGTGCAAATTTATCAATTCCCGAAAAGGCCTTTTGAATTATCACCATCGGCTCTACATTTGTAAAAAGCATCATGGCTACAAACACAGCTAAATTCAGCGCAATAAAAATCGGCACACTTCCAAGCAGCAATGCTATTAAAAGCACAATTAAAACAATCGTCAACTCACTTTCACCCCTTTCTGATTAAATCTATTTTTTAATGGTCTTAACGATCTCTTGTGCATATCGAATTGTCATCAATATAAAACCTAGTGGAATCGCCAGATAAGGAATCCACATCGGTAGCTGAAGTGCCGGTGAAACTTGGCCAGTGTTTATTGTGAACTGAATGGTTTGCATCCCATAAATCGCCATCAATAAACAAAAGACAACCGCAATACTATTTACAATAATTAAAACGACCTTCATCCCCTTTTCTGACAGATATTCATAAAAAAAATCAATACTCACATGGGCGCCTTCTCTTACACAGATGCTGCCCCCAATGAAAGCGATCCAAATCATCAAATATTTGATCAATTCTTCTGCCCATGTTGTACTGGCATTAAATACATATCGCAAAACAACGTTCACAAATAAGACGATCGTCGTTATCAACAACGCAGTTCCGCAGAACGCTTCTTCAATTCGATTTAGTATTTTCAATGCCCCACCTCCTTCAAGAAAATCTGAAGCGTTCAAGGAAGCAGGATAAAATCTTCCTTGAACGCAGTTAATAGTTATTTCA
>JAMNXX010000024.1 GCA_023623095.1 Bacillota bacterium
GAAATAATCCATTTCTTTTTTGATTCCTACCAATGCGCCAGATATTGCAAATGCAATCGTTCCGATCCCTTCCAAAAAACTCATCACCGTCATTGCATGCCTCGCCCTTTCCCATCTCATTCAATCAGCGGCAAATACCTCTTAAGTCCACAAAAGGTAGAACGCATTGCGCCTACCTTTTATGATTTTAACCAAAAATACCTAGCTTTTTCGCAAATATCTGAAACAATATGGCCAAAATTAATCCCACCGTTATTTTCATAAGCAGTGCTTTTTTCCGTTCATCCATATCTTCCCGGCCTCCTCTTGCTTTATGCTTGTATTGAATTGATTATATCATCTTTCTTTTCAGCACAGCAAGAGTTTTCCAACCATTCTCTATTCTAGGAATTCTGCAAAAGCATTATATATTGCTTGAACGGCCTTTTCAAAAACATCATTTTCAATACCCACAATGATATTGATCTCGCTTGAGCCCTGATCGATCATTCGGATATTGATATTTTCCTTATATAAAGCTGTAAAAATTCTAGCAGCTACACCTGGCGTATAAGCCATCCCATATCCCACTGTGGCGATCAACGCCATATTTGGATAAATATCGATCGTATCCGGCTCGCATGCTTCCCGTATTCCTTGAACGACTTTATCCAATTTGCCATTCAATTGGGAAGTTTCGATTACAATACAAACCGTATCGATTCCGGAAGGCAAATGTTCAAAAGAAATACGATTTTCTTCCAAAACAGAAAGCATTCTCCGAACAAATCCTATTTCTGAATTCATACGATTTTTATAAATGGCGATCACAGTAAAATCTTTTTTGCCTGCAATTCCTGTAATGCTCCCAGGTCGAATTTCTGAAAGGTTTGGTTCACTGATAATCTTTGTGCCCGGATGTTCCGGAGCATTCGTATTCTTAATATGAATCGGTATCCCTGCTTTTCGTACAGGGAAAACAGCTTCATCGTGGAGAACGGTAGCTCCCATATAAGACAATTCTCTAAGTTCTCGATATGTGATCTGCTTGATCGGTTTCGTATCTTTTACGATCCTCGGATCCGCAACCATAAATCCTGAGACATCTGTCCAGTTTTCATATACTTCTGCCTGCGCTGCTCGAGCAACAATTGCTCCTGTAATATCGGAGCCTCCACGAGAAAAAGTCTTCGTAGCACCATCTGGCATCGAACCATAAAATCCCGGAATAACAGCACGTTTATGTTTTTTGAGCCTTTCAGACAAGATCTCATTGGTCAACTCTTCATCGTAACGACCATTTTCATCGAACCGAATCACATCTTTCGCATCAATAAAATCATAATTTAAATATTCTGCAAGGATCAAGCCGTTTAAATATTCTCCGCGGCTTGCAACATAGTCAGCAGAAGCCCCCTCAGCAATTCTTTGACGAATTTCTGACAAATGGGATTCTAATTCCAAAGTCAGTCCAAGCTCTCTCACGATCTCTCGATAACGCTCTGAAATCGCATCAAATGTTTGTTCAAAAGGAATTGAATTTTGAACCTGCTGATGACAAAGATAAAGCATATCTGTAACCTTTTCGTCTCCCGAAAATCGTCTCCCCGGAGCAGATGGAACAACATAGCAGCGCTGTTCATCCGACTGTACAATTGCCTTTACTTTCATAAATTGTTTTGCATCAGCTACAGATGTTCCTCCAAATTTTGCTACTTTTATACCCATTTTAAAACCCCCCACAGCTAGAATAAACATTTTTATTATAATTATCATTTTTGCAAAAATCAACATTTCTATATTTCGAGTCTATAAACAAATCAATAGTTTTTTACATCATTCCCAGAAGATGATTGATAAATTGATGCGCTGTTCTTCCAGAACGTCCATGATATTTCATTTCCCATTGGAGCGCTCTTTTCCTCAATTCTTCTGCAGGCATGTCGATTCCATTTTTTTTCGCCAGTTCTTGTACAATTTTTAAATATTCTTCCTGCCCCGGCGATAGATAGGTAATGACAATACCAAAGCGATCCGCCAGCGACAGCTTTTCTTGAACAGAGTCCGTAATTCGTACTTCACCCTCTGCGCTTTCTCTATCTTTCCAACTTTCCTTAACCAAGTGTTTGCGGTTGGAGGTCACATAAATTAATACATTCTCGGGCTTTTTCTGCAAACCGCCCTCAATCAGTGCCTTAATATATTTGTATTCTGTTTCAAAATCCTCAAAAGACAAATCATCCATAAAGATGATAAAACGCTGTCCTCGTTCCCGTATTTGCTGAATAATTTTATAGAAATCCATCAGTTGTCCTTTAGACAATTCGATCATGCGCAAACCATCTTTTGCATATCGATTTAAAAGCGCTTTAACAGAGGATGACTTCCCCGTCCCCTTTTCTCCATATAACAATACGTTGTTCGCCTTCTTTCCTTTGACAAAGGCCTCTGTATTTTTGATAAGAATTTCTTTTTGATATTCATATCCAATCAGATCCTCTAATCGTATCGGATCCGGATCTGGGATCCCTACCAACCCATTGTCCCAATAAAATGCCGCATATCTAGATAGATCGCCACAGCCGGCATCTGCGTAGTAATCCATTATATGCTGCAGCAATGCCGTATGTGAATGTTCTTTCTGAAAGGCCTCCCCGAGCTTTCTCAAGCGCTGATGGTATTCAAAACAAAATTCATTCAAAGAACCGCCTTCTGGATAAAAATCCCCGAAAACCAGTTCATCTTGAATTCCGATCCGCTTTTTTATTTCTTGCCAATCCATTTGATAAAGCTTTCTTAAAATTTTTATATCGTGAAGGACA
>JAMNXX010000316.1 GCA_023623095.1 Bacillota bacterium
ACCCTAAGGGAGAAGAGTGATATAGCTCCGGATTCAGGTAAAAATAATAAGTTTTATGAATTCCCCATACTAAGAACATTACTCCTGTTATCGTTTTTTCTATCCCTTCGATTTGCCAATATTGTAAAAACATAATGCCTGTAAAAACAGAAATTGTCCCCAAAAAAATAGAAGTGGGCAATGTAATGAAGAAAAATGGAAAATTTAAAATTGCACCAATTCCTATCCACGCAAAAGCCAGCATCGCAAAGATTGTCCATATTTTAGGAAATTTTTTGCGGATAAATAAATAGGTTCCAAAAAGCAGAAGCAAGCTGCTAAAAAGATAAATGGCCTGCTTAATGAGAATAATGGCCTGAAAAGAAAAACCCTTGATTAAAAATATATCTAAAAGCAGAGTGAGTGTATAAATCACCCAGCTAAATCCCCAAAATCCGATATACTCCTCATGATTTCTTTTAAAAAGATAAAGGTAAGTAACGGACAGTACGCATGTAAATGTAATGAGAATAATCAGAGAATAAGACATCCAAAACATGAAAAATTCCCCTTTGGCTTTAAAATAAACGATGATTTTTACCATGGAGGGGTGATGCTATTGAATATTTACCCGGTCTGAAGATTCAGAATATGGTATGAGATCATTTAGTATCTAAATTATAACGTTTTTATATGAAATTGTAAAGAAAAGCGGAAAAATGGCTCCGAAACTGATTTTGAAATTTTGTAATATGTCGAATAACAGGTTATGCAAGGATATGTTCCGGTTTAAAAATAAAAAAATTTTATTCGAATTTTATTTGTTTTTGATTTTATTTTTATCAAATCTTGATAGAGTTATGATAACATGAAAGCTAAATATTCAGCTAATTTAAAAAATTAAAACCATTTATAAGCAAGGAAAGAAAGAGAGGGTTTTATTTGAGGTGGAAGATCAGCAGCAAGATCATGGTCGCGATTATGGTTTGTTCTGCCATCCTTTCTGCTACCATAGGCAGCATTGCATTGTTTCAGAGCAGTTCAGCGATGAAAGAAAAGGCTTATCAGAATCTCTTGCTGACTGCAGAGTCTTATGCCAATGATTTCAGCAAAACAACCGAGCATGTAGAGAGTGCTGTCCGAGCAATGGGTGCGGCTGTATCGGCTACAATTAATCTGGAAGCCCTCAGAAAAGATAGAAATTATATAGAAGAGTATCAATATGGAATTGTGGAATCTTTAATCAAAAACTTTGCAGAAACAACACATGGAATTTTAGGAGCTTATTTTGATATCAATCCAGAGCTGACACCGCATTTGGGTCAGGAGGATGCGGTTTATGGAGCTTGGTATGTAGATTCAAACTTAAATGGGCAATTTATACGAGAACGGTTGGCACCTGTCAGCAGATTTGATCCCAATAATCCTGAAATGAAATGGTATTATAATCCTGTTTCAAAAGGGAGGGGTGTATGGAGCACTCCTTATTACGACTATGATATCGATTTATATGTGATTTCTTATACAGCGCCTGTTTATGAAAAAGGCGTGTTAATCGGTGTTGTAGGGATGGACATCATCTTTGATTATTTTATTGATATCATTCGTTCTGTTGAGTTATATGAAACAGGGCATGCCGTCTTATTAAGTGAAAATTACGAATATATTGTCAATCCGGCTTTTAAAGGAGGAAAAAGAACGAGAAACCTCATGAAAGGGACCTTGGAATCGGAAGCGGATGGCAAATATTTGCCTGTAGTAGAAGAGATGAAAGAAAAATCCTCCGGCGTTATGGAGTTAAATGCAAAAAATCAAAAGACGATTGTCGCTTTTGCACATCAAAGCAATGGATATATTGTGATGCTAGAGGTTCCGTCACAGGAAATTTTCGAAAAACTCAATCAAATCCGCGTCACGATGGATGGAATTATTATTGTGGGGATATTGATTGCTTCTGGAGTTGCCTATGTGCTGGGAAGATATATTTCAAAACCGATAGAAAAATTTAGGAGGCATTTTGATAAAACCATCCATTTTGATTTTGCAGAAGAAGAAAATGAGAAAAAGACAAAAGCAGATGGTGAAATGGCTCAGATGATTCTTGAAATAGAATCTTTTCGCAGTACAATGCGGAAACGACTGCATGAAATCGAGTCTAAAAATGAAGCACTCATGATGGCATATGAAGAATTAACTGAGAAATTAGAAAAATCGATTGCCCTCAATAAGGTGCTGCTAACATTATTCCATGCGCAAAAAAATATTCAAAAGGCAGAGGAAATTGAAAAGAACATTCAAATGCAGCTGACAATCTTGGCAGGGCTCAAAGAAGATATTCAATCTTTTCAAGTTTCAGCACGAGAGATTGAACAAATTATGAATATATTTCTGCTGGATTAGTTTGATTTTATCCTTTTGGTTCCATTTCATATAAAAACTCGAAAAAAATGAAACCGCTTTTTTGCATCAGTGGGAACAGTCTTTATTTTATAAGGAAAGGAGGGAAAGAAAACTAAACAATAGAGGAAGGCAGTTAAAAAAGAATTAAAAAAATAAATCGATAGAAAGGATGAAGAAAATGGAACATCATGGGATAATCAGCTTGATTCCTGTTGCTGTCGTGATTATATCGGCGATTTTGACTAAGAGAACGACAGAATCTTTATTGTTTGGATCGATAGCAGGTTTTATCGCTTTGTATGGCGTCAAGTTTTTTATGCCGTGGCTGGATGCTGTTTATGGAGTGATGATGGACAGTACCACGGCCTGGGTTATTTTACTTTTTAGTTTGTTTGGAAGCTTGATCGCACTTTT
>JAMNXX010000260.1 GCA_023623095.1 Bacillota bacterium
CTGGTCTTAGACATCAGGTAGGAGTCAAAGTATTTCTGGATTCTAATAATTCCATTGATCGTGATCTTATTGTAGCAATGGGCATCCAGGCCATGGATATGTCAGAAGCAGTTCGCCAATACTATAAAAGAGGAGTAACTGTATATGAAAGGGTCAATACAAGTCTTTATTCGAAACGAATTGTAGAGTCCCTTGGCCTCTCTGGTGTAATTCGCGTTTCACCCCTTCATTGCCATACGTTGGAGGAAATCGATAGGTTCTTAAAGGTTACGCAAGATATTGTTGCGTCTAAAGTGTAAAAGGCATATAAGGAGGAAGCATTATGAGATGGCTAAAAAAGACAGCACTTTGGAAAAGAATTCTATTAGGTGTCATTGTAGGGCTTGCCGTTGGCTTTATCTCTCCTAAAGCTGCAGATTTTCTATCGCCACTTGGAGATATTTTTCTTCGATTACTGAAAATGTTGATTGTACCCCTTGTATTTTTCACCATTACAAGTGGTATCTGTAAAATGGGTGATATAAAACAGCTCAGAACAGTGGGGCTTAGCTTTGTGGCCTGGATTGCTATGAGCGCGATTATTGCCACTAGCATTGGCGTTGTTGTGGGCCTTATGTGTCACTTGGGGACGGGAATCAACGAGTTTCTTGCAACGCCTGGAGCAACAAAACCTGCAGAATACAATTTTATTGACAATGTTGTGTCTTGGGTACCGACCAATATTGTTGAAGCCATGTCAACAGCAAATATGCTTCAAATCATCTTTTTTAGTCTGTTTCTTGGGATTGCATTGCTATCACTTGGTGACAGAGTAAAAACACTTGTTGCCGTTATTGACCAGGGAAGTGACGCTATGTTAAAGATCACGGAATATGTTATGGAATATTCGCCGATAGGCATTATGTCGTTGATGGCAACGATGGTTGCGACAGTGAGTGGAGCCATGATGAAGGAGATTCTTATATTCTTGTTGGCTGATAATATATGTGCCGCAATCCTCCTGCTTATCTGTTATCCTTTGATTATTAAATACTTTGCAAAGATCAATGCTTGGCATTTCATGAAAAAAATCTCACCCACAATACTGGTAGCGCTTTCCACCACATCATCTGCGGCTACGCTTCCTGTCTCGCTAAAACTGGCTGGCGAAGAGTTGGGGATTCCCGAAAATATTTATGGTTTTACCCTTCCTCTGGGTAATACAGCAGGGATGAGCGGTTTTGCTCTTTTTATAGGGCTTTGTTGTGTGTTTGCCTCCAATCTTTTTGGGATTCCAATAACATTAAGCAGCATTATTGAATTTATTTTCCTCGGCTTAATTCTCTCCATAGGTGCAGCTGGGGTTAAAGGTGCGGGGATTGTAATGTCAAGTGTTCTATTCCAAGCATTGGGAATGCCTCTCAGCTTGGTCCCGATATTTGCAGCAATATGGCCTGTGATTGACCCTGCACATACCGTGTTGAATAATGTGGGTGATCTTGTGGGTACATCTATCGTAGCAAGAAAACTTGACAAAATTGATATGAAAATTTTTGAGAAATAATAATATTGTTAAATTTTCTTAAGATAACTTAGGTGGTCCCCATAAAAGGTACTAGATATGTAAGAAGCACAGCATGGGGCCACCTAATTGGCAATATTAGCATAAATAATTATCTTCTCTTCTCTATTTCTAAATATTTTAAAAAAGCAGACGCGGTTGGTGTACGATCCTGGCTTTTTCGGCTATATAGATGGATGCTCCTTTCTGCAAGTGGATCGTCAATTACATAAAAGAATAACTTATCAGTCAAATCTGCGTAGAAAAGAATAGAATCCCTAATGAAGGTAATTCCGTGTTCTTCTGCTGCAAGAAAATAAGCTGTCATTAGTGAATCAACCGTGAACGCGATCTTTGGCGCGAAACCAGCATTTTTACATATCTGTATTCCCCTAGAATAACTATCATTACCTTCTCTCAGAAAGATAAATTCCTGGTCACTGAATACTTCCATACGAACGGCTGGAATATCATTTTCAAGATGTTTTCGGTCATGTATATCCTCTGCTGTAAAAGCATAATCTTTTAGTTTCTGATTTATTGGAAACAAGACTGGAACTGCTAATATTATTTGCTCTTTTCCCCAAAGGAAAGAATCCATTCCTTTCTTTTTGATCTTATCAACTTCTAAGAAGAAATCTAATTCTCCTTTTTGAAGTTTATTTGCAAGTTCAATGTTTTTCCCCTCGGTCCATAATACGCGAACATTTGGATATAGTTTTTGAAATCCCTTGACTACGGGAGGAAGAATGTAGGAACAAAAGAAAGAGGTGCCTCCAAAACGCAATTCATATGATGCCTCTTTAGCGTTCATTGAAAAATGTTCTTCCATCTCTTTATGAATAGCCATGATCTTTTCTACGAAAAATATGTAATCTTTGCCTGCCTGGGTTAAACTAATTGGATTGGTTGTTCGATCGAAGATTGGCGCATGAATTTCTTGTTCAGCCTTTTTTACCATTGCACTAAGAGCAGGCTGAGAGATAAAAAGCTTTTCAGCAGCTTTTGTAAAGCTCTTTTCCTTATACACCTCATAAACATAAACCATTTCTCGGCGCATCTGAACATCCTTCCGTAATTTATTTATATTTAAATCTCAATTATGCCTTATTATTACCATTGTTTTATTGGTATGGGAAACAAGGCAGTTGCAAGCCTCGTTTCCCATACCTCATGAGTTTTTAGCGTTCGATATAGGCTTGATGTGCGAAGGTCATCTCGAGCGGAATGATCTTTAGGCCCTT
>JAMNXX010000026.1 GCA_023623095.1 Bacillota bacterium
CGGGCTGATCGATAAGGTGATCACTTCAAGGAAATAAGATAAGAGAGGTGAGGGGACGTCCAGATTTGATGAGAAAAAGCAACTAAAATGTTCGTTTTGCGGGAAATCTCAAGACCAGGTTAGAAGGCTGATTGCAGGACCCAGTGTATATATTTGCGATGAGTGTATTGAGCTGTGTCAGGAAATTATTCAGGAAGAATTTGAAGACAATATAGAAATGGAAATGGTTGATCTGCCGAAGCCTAAGGAGATTAAGGAAATATTGGATCAATATGTGATTGGACAGGAAAAGGCAAAGAAGGCTTTAGCAGTTGCTGTATATAATCACTACAAACGAATCAATTATCAAGAAAAGCCTGATGATGTAGAAGTTCAAAAAAGCAATATTATTATGCTGGGACCTACAGGGTCAGGAAAGACATTGCTGGCGCAGACCTTGGCGAAAATATTAAATGTACCCTTTGCGATTGCCGATGCCACATCATTAACAGAGGCAGGTTATGTCGGCGAGGATGTAGAAAATATTTTGCTGAAGCTGGTTCAAGCTGCAGATTATGATATTGAAAGAGCTGAAAAGGGGATTATTTACATCGATGAAATTGACAAAATTGCCAGAAAGTCTGATAATCCCTCTATTACGAGAGATGTTAGTGGGGAAGGTGTTCAGCAGGCACTGCTGAAGATCTTAGAAGGAACTGTAGCCAGTGTACCGCCTCAAGGAGGAAGAAAACATCCGCATCAGGAGTTCATACAGCTCGATACGACAAATATTTTATTTATTTGTGGCGGTGCGTTCGATGGATTGGATAAAATCATTCAAAAAAGAATCGGTCAGAAATCCATGGGATTTGGAGCGAATATTCAGAGCAAGACAGAAAAAAATATCGGAAAGCTTCTCGATCAAATCCAACCGGAAGATTTGCTCCGGTATGGGCTGATTCCTGAATTTGTAGGAAGACTTCCGGTCATCGTTACGCTGCATGAGTTGGATGAAGAAGCATTGGTAAAAATATTGGTAGAACCGAAAAATGCGCTTGTGAAACAATATAAGAAACTGTTTGAGATCGACAATGTAGAACTGGAAATTGAGGAAGAAGCATTGCGTGCAATTGCGAAAAAAACAATTGAGCGGAAGACAGGTGCAAGAGGGCTCAGAAGCATTGTGGAAAGTACCATGCTGGATGTGATGTATGATATTCCCTCTCGAAATGATGTAAAGAAATGCGTTCTTACGCGGGAGACCATCGAAAATGGCGCAAACCCGGCATTGGTGCTTATAGAAAAGAAAAAAAAGGATAAAAACAACAAAGAAGAAAATGTTTCTTGATAATGACGAATCCAAGCGATTCGTCTATTCTTTTGTAATAACTTTTTTATTCCAATTTTTTATGATACAATACGAAAAGAACAGGGAAAATTTTCTTGACGATATGTTTGTATTTGATAAAGAATAATTTGACATTTGATATCTAAAAATAAGAGTAATCTTTATTAAAAAGAAAATATGCATCCTGATAATTTTGAGAAAGCGATAAAGGAAGATTTGAAAAATTTTCAGGTTTGAATATAGAATAGGAGGAGTTAAATCAGATGAGCGAAAGAAAAATCAAGAAGCATGAATTGCCTCTTATTCCTCTTCGGGGACTTTCGGTCTTTCCATATATGGTACTGCATTTTGACGTAGGTAGAGAAAAATCAATTAACGCATTGGAATCGGCCATGGTTAATGATCAGATTATTTTTTTAACCACGCAAAAAGAAGCGGAAACAGATTTCCCTACGATGGATGATTTTTATCAGGTAGGTACGATAGCGAAAATCAAGCAGATGCTGAAACTACCCGGAGATGCCATTCGTGTACTGGTGGAGGGGATCAGCAGGGGCCGGATTGTAAATTGCCTCCAGGAAGACCCCTATTTTCGATGTGAAATTGAAGAAGAAATTTATGAGGAAGAACACAAAGCAGATCAGGAATTGGAAGCGTTGATGCGAACAACATTGAACGCGTTTGAAAACTACATAACATTAAGCAGCCGGATTTCTCCTGAAGTATTTATATCAGTGGCTTCTATAGAGGAACCGGGAAGATTGGCTGATATTATCACTTCACATATGATTTTAAAGATCGAACAAAAGCAAAGGATCTTGGAGGCCTTTGATCCGAGAGAAAGGCTGGAGGAATTGTATAAAGTTCTTTTGCGAGAGATTCAGATCCTTGAAATTGAGCGGGAGATTAATATACGGGTTCGAAACCAGATCAATAAAGTTCAAAAGGAATATTACTTAAAAGAGCAGTTAAAGGCAATTCAAGAAGAATTAGGAGAAGATGGCGGAATTCAGGATGAGGTGGATGAATACCGGGAGAAAATTGAAAAGGCGAACCTTCCCAAAGCGGTAGAGGAGAAAGTGCTCAAAGAAGTGGACAGGCTGTACAAGCTGGCTCCGGGTTCAGCGGAAGGAGCTGTGATTCGAAATTATGCAGATTGGATCTTGGCATTGCCTTGGAACAAAAAAACGAAGGATCGCCTCGATATTAAAAAGGCCAAAGAAATTTTAGATGCGGATCATTATGGACTGCAAAAAGCAAAAGAGAGGGTTTTGGAGTATCTGGCGATCCGTCAGCTTTCAAAAGAGCTGAAAGGTCCGATCCTTTGTTTCGTAGGGCCTCCGGGAGTAGGAAAAACTTCAATCGCAAAATCTATCGCGAGAGCTTTGAATCGCAAATTTGTTCGAATGTCCCTGGGAGGCGTTCGGGATGAAGCTGAGA
>JAMNXX010000106.1 GCA_023623095.1 Bacillota bacterium
CCCGGCTTCTATTCCTTTAAAACGCTTTATTTAAGATTTTTATGTACTAAAAAAACAAAATTATCTTTCTCTCCATACCCTTTTTTCAAAAATGATAGCATCGATTCTCAACTTAACTTTTAGCCGAAAGCAGCGATCAAAAAAGATCCTCTCGGATAAGCGCCCGAGAGGATCTTTACCCAGAATGCCGTACGCCTATAAATTCACACCCCCTATCAACTAGGTGGGTGTCCTATCCCTCACTTCTGATGTCCACACTTAGGTGGCATATCATCCGTAAAGGAACCCGAACTCCCGGATATCTTCTGTAGGTTGAATTTTAGGCGCTTACAAACATCCTAGGCTTTACTTCATATGTTTATATATATTATATATTACCACAAAACAATTGAAAAGTCTTGAAATGTTTGAAATTCAATTTTTTAAAATCTTTTTCATACGATAATAGTATTTCACATTCGATTCGTTTCATTCACAAAGTTTCCTTTTTTTTAGCTTGCTGTTTCTATTGTTTCTTTAAATAAACGATCGATTTCTTTTTCATTTAATATTTCTTTTAAAAGCAATTCTTGCGCAAAAGCTTCTAATACAGAAATATTTTTCTGCAAAATATCTTTTGTATCATGATATAAATCGGCCATCAATCGCTTCGATTCTCGGAGAATATCACGTTCTATACTGAAAGTCTTCCCTTTTTGCAGCACATCATAGTTAATTAAACCAGCTTTATTGTTCATACCAAATCGCCTTAACATCAAAATCAAAGTTTCTGTTGCCCTCTCAATATCATTGCTTGCTCCCGTAGTAATCTGATCTTCTCCAAATACAATTTGTTCTGCAGCTCTTCCTGCTAATGCAATTTTTATACTGCAAATCATTTCTCTTTTTGTTTGATATAGCCTGTCAGGAGGAATGCTCATGCTAAACCCTCCTGCACCTCTCGTACTGGGAATGATGGTTACTTTGGATACTTTGTATTCAGGGGCAATCAATTTTGTAACAAGGGCATGCCCTGCCTCATGATATGCCGTAATCTTTTTATCCATCAATGAAATGGAACTTCTATCCTTCTTTTCTTCTCCGGCGATTACTGTATAAAATGCTTTGTCGATATGCTTTAACTCAATTTGAGGAGAATTCTCCTTCGCAGCCAATATGGCTGCCTCATTTAGCATATTTTCCAATCTTGCACCGCTAAAATACACAGTCTGCTGTGCAAGTGCCTTCAGATCAATATCTTCAGAAAGAGGTTTGCTAGAGCTATGCAACTTCAAAATTTCATACCTCGCATTCAAATCCGGCAATCCAACTTCAATTTGCCTGTCAAATCGCCCCGGGCGCAACAAAGCTTCATCTAAAATATCCAACCGGTTTGTAGCTGCGATCACGATAATTCCATCATTATCATGAAAGCCAGACATCTCTGTCAATAATGCGTTCAGCGTCCTATCTGCTTCATCGCTTCCATTGATGCCGTCTCTTTTTTTGCCTAATGCATCAATTTCATCAATAAAAATTACGCATTTTCCTTCTTCTCTTGCCTTTTTAAATAAACTTCGGATCCTCCCTGCACCCAAACCCGCATAAATCTGTACAAAATCTGAACCGGATACAGCATAAAAAGGAACCCCGGATTCTCCAGCCAATGCTTTGGCTAGCAACGTTTTCCCTGTGCCCGGAGGGCCATAAAGGATAACCCCTCTTGGTATACGGGCACCATATTTTGAATATTTATTTGGATTTCTTAAAAAGTCGACCAAATCTGCTACACTTTCCTTTGCCTCTGCATTCCCAGCCACATCAGCAAAGGTTATCGCTGATTGGTTTTGTTCTGAAACATCGATATTAGACATCCGGGAAATTTCCCTCGAAGCTTGTTGGCTTGACTGGCGAGATAAAAAAATGCCCATTCCGCCAAAAATAGCTACAAATCCTACGATTCCCAGTAAACTTGTGATGGTTGTATTTTGATTCCTCTCTTCCACTTTTACATTGTTTTTCAAAAGCATTTCTTTAAAATTTTCCGTTCTTGGATTATCGGTCTCAAATTTTTCTCCATTTTTAAGTTTTCCCTCTAATTTTGCATCATCGATTAAATACAATGTATCTATATTTCCCCTGTTGATTTGCTGTAAAAATTGATTATACGTTAAATATTGTATCTCTTGTTTTCCCTTGATATTTAAATAAGCTGCACTTCCTACTGCGATTATAAATAAGATCATGAATAATCCCAAAATCACCTTTTTTTTCTTTAGTTTCACGAAAATGCCTCCTTTAGAAGCTATACAATCGAATTTGGTTTACATAATTATTTTATAGTATATCACAAATCCTTTTCTAATGAAAGCTTATCAGGACAGTTAAAAGCACAAATTATCGAGTTATTTTATGGAATGAAAAAAACTTTGTTAAATATCCCTTTATTTTTCTGCCGTTTTTGCCGAAAATATAGAAAAGAGATATTGGAGTGGTAATCAATGAGTATAAAAATTCCGGAAATCAATCAGCGAAATCATGCCAACCGATTGTTCCATAATGAAAATGTAAAACTGGAAAAAGGAAAAATGAAAGACTTTGCTTCCGAGTTGATAAAATTTCAAGAAGGAAGGATAACGGAAAGGCTTCAAACCCTGCTTTCAGAAATCGATATGCAAGCACAAAAATTGCAAGGGAAACTTTACCTGCAAGATCTGATCAAATATAAGAAACTTGTAAAAGATTTTCTAAACATCGCTGCAAGGAACTCAT
>JAMNXX010000200.1 GCA_023623095.1 Bacillota bacterium
AGCAAGATCATCTGTAATTCCACTTTCTCCGCTCGCCAGCCTCTCGTCCATTTTCATTTTGTTGAAAAGCTGAGAAATGAAATCTTTATCTTCTACTTGAGCTAGCACTTGAGCAGATTGGCTCACATGCATATTCCGATAAATAACCGCTAATTCGTCTAGTTTATATTTCTGGGTATTTCCAATTTCCTCAATCAATTCTTCCGGTTTTTTCTCATTATAAACTTGAGCAATACTAACCAGCTTTTGTTCTTCACTCCCCAACTTTTGCATAAGTTCTTCAATTTTTTTGCTTTTTTCTGGGGATTCAAATCTTGATAGCAAATTTACAGCAATTTCCCCATCCAAGTTTTTTAATATTTTTGCAGCATTTTGTTCGTTCATATATTCTATGATTCGTGCCATATCCTTATAAGAAATGCCGCCGCCCATAAGCTGATTCTGAATTTCAATCACTGCATCCGGCAATGATAAACTTTCATAATGTTTTGCTTTTTTCTTTAAGTCTTCCATTTGATCCTTTCGAATCTGCTCGAGCGTTGACATTAGAACATCTTTTTTGATTGAAGCTTCTCGAATCCGTTCAAGGATTTGCTCAGTTTTTGCTGCATCCATTTGCATCATTATTTTCAAAAGATCAGAATATAACTTACTATCCTCTTTCTGAATAATGATCAATTTATCTGAAGCGCTTTCTATATCCAGCCCAATTAAGTATTGAGCAACTTCTCTCTTTTGGGCTTCCCTTTCTTCTCTCGTAGGAAATTTGCTGAAATATTCTCCTATCAAGCCAGGAACTTTGCTTAACGAGCGATTTGCAATAAATTGAAAGTTTTCATTTGCAAAATAGAGCAGGCTCAGCATTGTCAATGGAACGACAATAAATACAGCAAGTATAATAAGCAATAATTTTCCTTTTCCCAAAGTTTGGACTTCTTTTTCGATTTCTTTTGCCATTGCTGCCCCCTAATTTCTTTTGAAATTCTTATAAGTAACCAACTGATCTACCAAAAGATCTTCTGCTTTTTTTTCAGCCAATTTGAATAAGTTCATGTCTTTTTCCTTTAGCTTTTCAAAAATCTTTTTTTCCTGAGAAGCTGTCAACAGCTCTTTTCTGGTCTTGGCGACCTCTTGGTTGCATTGTTCAATCATGATCATTTGATCGCTTATTTTCTGATTTAGGTGGTTCATATAAGAATGAAATATTTTCAGATGAGCAATATTTGTTCCTTCTTGAATCTTTGCGCACATATATTTCTCATTGTTTTCCTTGTCCAATTTAAAATCAGCCAATTTTTCTTTTTCGTTTTCTAATCGCCTTTTTGCCTTGCTCAATTTGATTTTTTTCGAATCTTCATATCTTGTTTTCACTTCTAATAAATTTTGGTATCGGAAATGAAACTTAGACACCTAAGACACCTCTACTGAAATATTTTTTTTAGACTTTCAACCGCTTCTGTATAATTTACTTTCTCTTGAATCCCTTGTCTCAAATAACGATTGAGCATGTCGTTTGTTTGAATCGCATAATCGATCTTTTCATCACTGCCTTTTACATATGCGCCAATGTTGATCAAATCTTCTGCTTCTCGATAGATAGCAAGTGTCTCCTTGAACTTGTTCGCAAACTTCTTATGTTCTTCGCTGATAATATTGGGCATCACACGGCTTACACTTGCTAGGACATCGATAGCCGGGTAATGATTCTTGTTCGCAAGCTCTCTGGATAAAACGATATGTCCATCTAAAATACCCCTTACCGCATCTGTAATCGGCTCCGTTAAATCGTCTCCATCCACTAATACCGTATATAGACCGGTTATTGAACCTATATCTGAATTTCCGGAACGCTCCAACAGCTTTGGTAATGCTGCAAATACAGAAGGGGTATACCCCTTTGCAATAGGCGGTTCTCCAACCGCAAGCCCAACTTCTCGTTGAGCCATCGAAAATCGGGTTAATGAATCCATCAATAATAGCACATTTTTCCCGATATCTCTAAAATACTCCGCAATCGCCGTGGCTAGGAGTGCTCCTTTCAACCTGACGAGCGCCGGCTGATCCGAAGTCGCTACAACAACAACAGATCGTTTCAGGCCCTCCTCTTGTAAATCATTTTCAATAAATTCTCGCACTTCTCTTCCACGCTCACCGATAAGTCCTATCACATTGACATCTGCTTTCGTATTTCTTGCAATCATTCCAAGCAAAGTACTTTTTCCAACGCCACTGCCTGCAAAAATACCGATTCTTTGTCCCTTCCCACAAGTCAACAATCCATCAATTCCCCTTACTCCCAAAGACAGAACTTCCTGTATTTTTTTTCTTTTTAAAGGATTAGGAGGTTGGTTGGAAACAGGATATTTTTTTGTGCTGTTGATGATGCCCTTTCCATCAATGGGATTGCCTAAACCGTCAAGAATACGCCCAAGCAACTCCTCTCCAACGCAAACAGAAAATGTTTCCCCTGTTGCAACAACTTTGCTTCCGGGACCGATCCCTTCCATTTCCCCTAAAGGCATCAAAAACACTTTTGTATCTTTAAATCCAACCACTTCTGCCTGAATCGGCTCTGTGCCCTTTAATGGATAAATCAAACATAATTCTCCTAGTTTGACTGCTGGTCCTAATGCTTCGATCGTCAGACCGATTACTTGCGAAACTTTACCGCTATAACGAATTAAGTTGGCGGTTTCGATCTTATGTATGTATTT
>JAMNXX010000108.1 GCA_023623095.1 Bacillota bacterium
ATTCGGTTTTTCTCCTCTCAGCATTTTTGCCCCCCTGATAAGTGCATGCAAAACGAGAATATAGACAATACCCAGAACGATTCCGAACACCAATGAGTAAATGGTACGCAATATCGACAAAATCATCGGTGTTCTCAGATGACAAAAAGTATTCACAATGGATGTTTGTCCAATTACCGCAAGCAGTCCTGCACCAAAAATCAGCCAGCGATATCCTTTTGCTGCCGCATATATACCTGCCATCAGCGCAGGAAACGCTACTAAAAATTCCTTCGTACGCGGCCGCGCAAGCAGTTTTTCTTCTAAAAAATTTCGTGCTATCATTTCGATATCCAGAGGCTGCAAAGAACTTTCATGCCCAGTTCGGGCAATATACACATATCCGATAATCAGAAAAAATGCGATCAGGATAACGTAAATCACCTTAATATTTTCACATAGAACGGCTCGAACATCTTTCCATTCCAAAAAGGTACTTTCTTTTCCATTTTCCCTTCTATATCCAAAATAGGCAATATACGATATCATAAAAATCAGAATCGGTATTAATTGGCTTAATTTTACTCCTCTAAACAGATCCATTTCCAACTGATATTGGATATCTGATAAAAGGGTTCCGACAATCAAAGCTCCTATAAAGGAAATCGCCGAAGCAATGCATAAATCCCTGCATGCCCTGCCAATAATCCAATGTAATTTTTTTTCTTCTCCTTCTAAAAAATATTCTCTGCTTTTTCTGCAGAAATACAGCATGCCTAAAGTCGGAAAAACGATGGCAGCTCCCAGAGCAATCAACTTATCTGCAAGGGATGGCAGGATGATAAATAGCCCTACTGTTCCAATCAGCCCGATTCCTAACAATGCGTATTGTGCCTTACGATGTATGCGGAAAAGATGACTGAGCAGCAAAATACTTCCTGCTGCTGCACCCCATCCGATCCCGATTTTATGTAATGTCCGAATCCGATGCGGAGGTATGATGCTTGCCTCCCCGATATGCAGCCCATGTTTGGCAATTCTGCTCTCAAACCGTGCAAACATTTTTTCATATTCTTCATGATCCGTAACATAGACCCTATCATCTTTTTTGAAAGGTTTGAAATAAATCAATCGAATGTTTCGCTCTGTGACTGCCCGGTATAATGTATTTTCAATCTCTTCTGCTCCTTCATAATTGTATCTTTGAAACCATTTTTGAATATAGGGCCATACGCTGAAAACCCTCACCGTATTATAATCTAAAGCAGCTACCAGTTCTTCCAGGCCATCCTGCTCAATATGTTCTCTTTGAACCATCGTTTCAATCATCCCGACTTTAATCTCTTTGCCCATGTAAGAAGCAACTTCATCGATGGCATCGGGATAACCCAATACTTCTGAACCTGCAAATATCATATATTCCGGTTGAATTCCCAATCTTTCATAATCTTTTATAACCTGCCGGACGTATTTCTTCCCGCCCCATTCCTTATAATTATAGGGCCTTGGAGCAATCTTCAATCCGCTCTCACGAATCAGCTGAACCTTCTTCGGATCAAGCCCCAATCCCAATCGCATCAATTTAGATGAATGCAGTTCGGATTCTTCTTTATAATTTTTTCCGCTGGATTCTTTAATCTTTATGGGCGCTGTATATAATGCTTCTTCAGGAGTTCCATCGAGTATAAATGCATAACGCCCATTTTCAGCAAAGATCTTAAACTTTTCAGAAGAATATCTGTTTTGCAGTCCCGTCCGAATTAGCTCATAAATCTCTTCGGAAGAGGTCACCGCAACAACATCAAATTCATCTATATCACCTGATTTTATATAATCTACGAAACTTGCAGGATAAGAACGTTCCCAATCCGCGTTCTTAAATAGATTCCCCGACATTTCAACTTGAATGGGTCTGTTTTCTTCCACCATTGATTCAAGGGTTTCTTCACTGATTGCTACCGTCGTCACTCCCATTTTTTTCATCTCTCGAAACCACCACAAAAGATCTTTATCAGACTGTTTCGCCATTTTTTCAAATTCAGCATAATCTAACGCAATATCCACTTGGTTATTGGCTTTTTCGGTGCGAATGCGCGTAAACGCTGCCGAAGCAGATAAAACTAAGGAAAATATTAATATGATCATGATGATTGCATTTTTCTTCATTACGATCGCCATCCTTTTTTTTGAGTTTCAGATATTTTAGACTCAGCAGTCTTTATTGTTTAAAGCCAATAAGTTCTATTATCTATAAATATCTCTAAAATAAGACGAATAATTGAATCATTTCATTATATCCAGGACAGATTTTTCATAAGGAGAATAATGTTTGCTCAATATATATTGCGGTCATTACAGCAAAATCAAGCGACCTTATTCACATTATTATCATCTTTATATTCCAATATATACCACCCTTATGAAAATGTCTATTCAAACACACCGTGGTCCCCTCGGAATTATTTCACTGCATGTTTTTTATAAAATGTGCAGCTAGTAGTTCGAAGGATTCACGGAAAACGTATCTGAGCGTTGTTTGAGCATTCAAAGATAATCGCTTGACCATCTTCAGGGGGCGGTCTTTGACCGCCCGTTCCTTATCATTCGGGCGAGCAAATGAACTGCCCCTTATCAAGTAGACAACCAATTTAATTAAAATTTATGCACATTTGGATGCATGGTTTCGATATTCTAAAGGAGCCATGCATCTTAGTCTTTTTTGAAATCTTT
>JAMNXX010000176.1 GCA_023623095.1 Bacillota bacterium
ATGATGCCATCGATTCTTTAAAAGACATCTATCGTATTCCTGTGATCCTAAAGTATTTGCAAGGATTTTCGGAAAAAGAAATCTCCAAAATACTGAATCTAAATTTGAATACCGTTAAATCCAGGCTCTTTAAGGGAAGAGAAAAGTTAAAAATGGCTTTAGAAATCATAGAGAAAGGAAGGGAATCACATGAATGATCTCGATAACAAAATCAAAAAAGCATTAGAAGATAAGATAAAGATCACGAAAGAGGACAAACAAGAGATCTGGAACAATATCGATAGAGAATTGTTTCTAGAAAAAAAGAAAGGAGAAGTTAAAAATATGAAATCAAAAAAGAAACGTCATATTTCATTCGTTGCAGCTGCTGCAGCAGTCGTCATCTTATTTGTCGGGACGCAGACGGAAGCAGGCCATGCGCTCATCCACCAAATTAAAGAGATGTTTGCAAGTCAAAAACAGATTACGCAAGAGATCGAAGGAAATCAGGAAAAAACGAATGTTCAGTTGCAAACTCCCAGTAAGTCCAATTATATTATTTATGTCGATCAAGAGCGGTATCAATTTATAGAAGGAGAAAAAAGCGATAAGATCGTCATGAAAACGCCGGTGGAGGGAGACTTTCCTGAAGTATCGATGGAAATTCAGCAAATTGTCGATAAAACCCCTGAGGTGATCGTAGAAGAGCTGGCAGCGCAGATAAAAGCGGAATATGAAATATTTTATGAACCCAAAAAAATAGAAGAACCCATCGAAGGTTGGGTTATCCGCGGATTAGGCGGACACAAATGGGACAGTCCTATCATCAATGTATACGTCGTATCGAATGGAAATCAAGGCAGTTTTATTATCACCCAAAACTACTTTCTCGAAGCCGAAGAAGGGCATGGGGTACGATTTGATGAGATGGTAAAAGAATTCCGCATCATCAATGAACCCGTAGAAAGCCGATAATATCTGTTTTCAACCAGATTTTTGTATCACCTGCCATATCATTTATTATAGACGAGCTCATTTGATGTATAATATATATAAGCTGACAAATGATATAAAAAAATAAACGATGTGGTGATCGAATGATTTCTTATGAGGATAGAGCACTGCGTGAGCTAAATGAATGGAAAAGGCGGATGCGGAAGAAGCCTTCTATCATCGACAGGGCGACAAAAGGAACTCAAAACAAATTGAATGATATGCTTCCGGATAAATATCATGAAATCATGACCTTAACCATAAAGAATCTAACAAAAACAGTATTGTATGGATCCCAATATATTACAAAGCCCCCTCTTAAAAATTTACCACTCGCTCAAAGAGAGGCCCTCGTCAGGGAGAAAGCCAAATTTTACAGAAGAACTGCAATGGTTGAAGGTGCTGCTACCGGTGCTGGCGGAATCATTTTAGGGCTTACCGATTTTCCCCTTCTTTTGAGCATAAAAATAAAATTCCTTTATGATGTCGCCAGCATCTATGGTTTTGATGTAAGGGATTATAAAGAAAGACTTTATATCCTGCACATCTTTCAACTGGCTTTTTCGAGCAAAGGGAATATGAATAAAGTTTTTGAAAAAATGGAAAGATGGGAAGAATATGCAGACTCTCTTCCTGATGATATCAATTCTTTTGACTGGGAAAATTTTCAACAAGAATACAGAGACTATCTTGATTTAGCCAAGCTTCTACAATTGCTTCCCGGTATAGGCGCATTCGTCGGTCTTTATGTCAATAGAAAATTGATGGAAAGATTAAAGAAAACTGCTGTTCAATCCTATCGAATGCGGATCTTGGACCAAGCAGGTAATTAGTAAATATCATTTTCCGAACATCGCCTCACATTTGTCCATATCCCTTCTCGAACCAGCAATTTTCTAACAGATTTTTTTGAATATATTACCATTTTCTGAATCCTTTCGGGCAGATTTTTTAGAATATATTATCATTTTCTGAATCTTTCCGACATAATTTCTATGAAAATATTTACAACTTCCGGATCAAATTTTGTCCCCGATCGTTTCTTGATCTCCTCCAAAGCTTCTTCCCTGCTTACAGCATTTTTATTCATAGGGTTGGTCATTTTTTCATAAGCCTCTGCTACGGCTATAATTCTTGCTGCTTTGGAAATCTCCTCTCCTTTTAACCCTTTCGGATATCCTGTCCCATCCCATCTTTCATGATGGCTGAGAACTCCTTCTGCTAAATCTAATGTCTCATCGCATAAATTTAAAATCCTATAGCCCACAACAGGATGCTGCTGCATTTCCTTCTTTTCTTCCTCGGTCAGTTTGTCATTTTTATTGATCAGCGCTTCATCTAATATGACCTTTCCGATATCATGCATAAAAGCAGCTTCCCTCACCTTTCTCACTTCTGTTTCCGGCATCCTCATTGCTCTGCCAATTGCTTCGCACAGTTCGCTGACCACAGTCGAATGCTGTTTTTCTCGAGGGCTTTTATGATGCAGCGCTTCAATGATCGTATTTAACATGTCTAAACGAATGGCTTGCTGATTGAATATTTTTTCTCTATACATCTGATTTTCGGCATTCTTTACGACTTCATCTATATTTTGAACCGAGCTCGTTTTCGTATCATATCCCATCGCCATGCTGCATTTTACTGCAAGAATTTTTTCTTTGGAAAGTTCATTTTTTATCCTATCGATAATCTTTCTCGCATCCTGTGCTTCCGTATTCGGCAGAAGAATC
>JAMNXX010000184.1 GCA_023623095.1 Bacillota bacterium
ATCGTAGATAGACCATCGATGATCGAAGAACGCGGATCCTTTCTATAATCAATCGATACCAAAGGTTCATCGCTATAGCCCATAATGCCTTTTAATTCGCCTTCTGAAGCTTCCTTGAGTACGCGGTTGATTTCTTCTGCTGTCGTACTTTTTTCCAGTTCACAAACCAAATCCACTACAGAAACAGTAGGCGTAGGAACCCGCATTGCAAAACCGTTTAATTTCCCTTTCAAATGCGGAAGCACTAGGCCAACGGCTTTTGCAGCGCCTGTCGTTGTAGGAATAATCGATTCCGCTGCAGCTCTTGCTCTTCTTAAGTCTGGATGAGGAAGATCCAGTATGTTTTGGTCATTTGTATAAGAATGAACTGTCGTCATCAATCCTCTTTTAATCTTAAATTTTTCATCGATTACTTTTACAAAAGGAGCAAGGCAGTTTGTCGTACAAGATGCATTTGATATAATATGGTGTTTCTGTGGAACATAATTTTCTTGATTGACTCCCATTACAATCGTAATATCCTCATCCTCTGCCGGAGCAGAAATAATCACCTTTTTTGCCCCGGCTTGGATATGCTTTATGGCCTTTTCCCTTTTTCTAAAGACCCCTGTTGATTCAATAACGATATCTATCCCCAAATCTCCCCAAGGGATCTTTTCAGGATCTTTTTCCGTAAAGATTCTAATTTCTTTTCCATTCACAATCATTGCATTTTCTTTTACATCAACTGTTCCTTCAAAATGTCCGAAACAACTGTCATATTTTAATAAATGTGCCAGCGTTTCTGCGCTGGTCAAATCATTAATCGCCACGATTTCAAAATTTTTCTGTTCTCTCTCGGCCGCAATTTTAAAAGCATTTCTCCCAATTCTTCCAAATCCATTGATTCCAACCTTTACATGCATAAAAAAATCCTCCTTTTTCTCTTCTGTATCTTCCTGTTGATTTTTTAAGATCTCCATTTTCAAAAGACATTCTCTCTATTTTTAAAATCCATTGAATGTTTTTCTCATATCTTTTTTATATGAAATATGCACCACATATTTTCGATAAGTTATCAGAAATTTCAAGAAGTAAATCTTGTTGAATAATAAAGAAAATCTTTTCATGCTTTGAATGTATTTTCTCCAAGTTCTGTAACATTCATTCCTTATGAATGGATTTCTATCATTCTTTGTTTTTTCATATTTATTTCTCTTTAAATTTTGCAATAAAAAAAAATGACGTAATTTACGTCATTTTTTGTCATTTTTTATACTAAAAACGTTTTCTTTTTGAAGAAGGCAAAATGTTCATTTCATCCCGATATTTTGCTACCGTTCTTCGCGATATATTAATCCCTTTCTTTTTTAATCTATCCGAAATAATCTGATCGCTTAATGGCTTTCGAGGATCCTCATTTTGGATCATCTCATTAATCATGCTTTTGATACTCTCAGAGGCAATTCCCTCTCCGCTTCGACTCGACACGCCGCTCGTAAAGAAGAATTTTATTTCGAAAACACCTCTAGGGCACTGCATATACTTTCCGTTAATAGCCCGACTGACCGTTGATTCATGGATTCCTACTTCATCTGCTATTTGTTTTAGCGTCAATGGTTTCAAATATTTTCTTCCTTTTTCAAAGAAATCAATTTGGTAATGAACAATTGCCTGCACAACATTATAAATCGTCTGTCTTCGTTGCTCAATACTCTTAATCAGCCACATTGCTGAATTTAATTTTCCTGTAAGGAATTTTGATGTATTCGAGTCTTTTTGTTCATGCAGCAGCATCTTTCGATAATATCCATTGATAGACAGCCTGGGTGCAGTTGTATCATTTACTAAAACGATATACTCCCCATCTACCTTCTCTACCGTAACATCAGGTGTAATATATCTGATCTCATCCGAAGGAGAAGCGAATACTCTCCCCGGTTTCGGCTCCAATGTTTTAATAAAGTCCGTAGCTTTCTGAACTTCTTTAATTGAGATATTAAGTTCTTTTGCAATATGCATTAATCGATTTTCTGCAATATCATTTAAATAATTTGAAATCATTGCGTAAATATTTTCATCTTGAACGCCTTTTTGTTTTAATTGAATCAGAAGACATTCTTTTAAGTCCCTTGCTGCGATCCCGGGAGGATCAAATGTTTGAATCACAGATAACACATCTTCCACCAGTTTTTGATCTGTATCAAAATATGCCGCAATCTCTGAAGTTTCAATTGTAAGATACCCGTTTTTATCTAGGCTCTCGATAATAAATATCCCGATTTCCTTGCATTTTTTATCTAAAATAGCAAATTGAAGTTGGAATAACAAATGTTCTACTAGCGTAATATCCGCAGATAAAAATTGTTCAATCGATGTTTCATCTTCATCTTTATAATATTTCGATTGGTTGTAACTAATATCATCATATTCTCTGAAATATTCCTTCCAGTCTATCTCATCATTTTCTGCTTTTTGTTCTTTTTCAATTTCATCTCTTTTATTGGAATGCGTTTCGCTAGGAAGGCTTAGGTCAAGGAGAGGATTGGTTAGTAATTGATCATCAATAAATTGATTTAACTCTTGACAATTAAATTGCAATATTTGAATTGCTTGCTTTAATTCCGGCGTCATAACCAGTTTTTGAACCTGCTCTACATTTAAATGAAATCCTAATCGCATCTTGCAATAACCTCCTTCCCCTTCCAAATATAAATGAAATCCTAATCGCATCTTGCAATAACCTCCTTCCCCTTCCAAATATTCAATCATCGTAAATAAATCATTTATCTTATTTAAACTTCCGGCCAACAGCCCTAGAGGGCTATATCTAACTTATGCTTATCCCCTCTCTTTTAGAAGAAGAGGATTATCCATGATACCATCATCCGCTGAACTGAAAAAAACATGTCCGTTTTCATTGTGCTATACTTTTTAACAAATTTGAATATTTTTTTCCTCAGCGCAAATATTCATCAACACTATTATACCATTAAAGCCATTCTAAATAAAGTTCTTTGCACAAAATGCCAAATATATTCCGCTATCACACAAAATAGAAAAATAGTATGGACAAGAAAAATTTTCTTGTCCAAATGATAGCTCTCCTTTTTTATTCAGCATAGATAACTGCAAATGCTACTTTTGCAGCATTAT
>JAMNXX010000266.1 GCA_023623095.1 Bacillota bacterium
TTGGCTCCCAAAAGCCTATTCCCATCCCAGGAGCTCGTGGAATCGATGCAGGAAGTTGCAAAAGAAACGGGCGCATCCATTACATTGACGGAGCATATCGGGGAAGCGGTGCGGGGAGCCGATGTGATCTATACGGATGTATGGGTGTCTATGGGAGAAGAGGAGCATTTCAAGGAAAGGATTGAGCTGCTGCTCCCTTACCAAGTCAATAAAGAAATGCTTCAGAAAACAGAAAATCCCGATGTTATCTTCATGCATTGTCTGCCGGCTTTTCACGATCTGAATACGGAAATCGGGCGGGAAATTTATGAACAATTCGGGATTGCAGAAATGGAAGTGACCGATGAAGTATTTGAAAGCAAACATTCTGTCGTATTTGATGAGGCAGAAAATCGCATGCATACGATCAAGGCCGTATTGGTGGCTACATTAACCTGATGCTATATAGGACAAAAGTTCCATCAAAAATTCTTTCAAAAAGATGGAACTTTTTTCGTTTTTTGTTGTCTATATTGCAGGAGCTGCAGCATATACTTTCAAAAGGAGACAATATCCAAAAATTAACAAAACAGATAGTACCTGCAGGATATTCCATTGAACCAATAAATTGGATATAATGGGAATACGGACAAAAAAAGGATAAAAATTTTAAAGGGGGAATCAAATTGAAGAAGCGCAGGTGGCTCTTATTTTTGATCGTGTGCATTTTTGCAGTAGGAACATGCATACCTTCATATGGAGCAGAAAAAGCCATGATCACGAAAGAAAAGGCAATCGAAATAGGAAAGCAGGCTTTAAAGGACTATTTTAACATGAAAGTAGATGACTCCAAATACCATATGCAGGTAGAAAACCGCAAGGATTGGAACAACCCGAAAAGATATGTCTGGAGCATGAATTGGACATACGATGATGCTATCGAGCATATTTCAGCTTTTATCGTTCTCGATTCTTCGACGGGAGAGATTCTGGAGCTCAATAAAGATCAGCAGAAATACGGTCAGCAGACAGGTCAGTCAACAAAATTGACGGAAGAGGAAGCAAAAGCAAAGGCAGAAGCATTTATCAACAAAATCCTTCCGGGGAAATTAGAAGAGACGGAACTTGCATATGAGGATAATTCCTATCGACCTATGGGAACTCCTTTTCCGATCCGGTATCAGTTTCGGTATGTCCGGCTGATCGACGGCATCAAATTTGAAGGAAATTACATCAACGTAGGGATCGACGGCGCCACCGGAGAAGTACAAAGCTTTTACTATCGTTGGGACGATATCGGCGATCTTCCGAAGCCCGAAGGGATCAAAACATCAGAAGAAGCTACCCGGATCTATCGAAACCGGATGAATATGGATTTGATCTATCTGCCCATTCGGGATGAAACAAAGCCTTATTACAATATAAAAAATATCAAGCTCGCATACAGGCCTTCTCTGGATTTCAGCATGCTGGATGCCAAAACAGGGCTTCCCATCGGCTGGGATGGAAAGACACGACCTTCGCAAGAGAGCAAGGAGTTGACGCCGGCTCGCATACAGGAGATTAAGAAACAGGCAAAACCCATCGCCAAACAGGATCAGGAGATCTCGAGGGAAAGGGCGGAGAAAATTGCCCGTGAAGTCGTATCCGATCAATTTGGAGGCAAGATCCAAATCGATGCGGCCAATTATATAGAAGGGGATCATTATTGGGATACAGCAGGAAGAAAAGCCTGGAATGTTTTATTTACGATTGAAGACTCCAAAGGCAAAAATGGACAGATCATGATCGATGCACTGACAGAAGAGATCATCGCATTGAGTGCTTGGACAAGTGAGCCCTATGCGCCAAATATGAAGCCGGAGGTTACTTGGGAGCAGGCTTATGACAATGCGATTGCGCTGATTGCAAAATACCATCCGGACAAGATCGATCAATTGAAATTAAAACAGCTCAAGCCGGAAGAACCTGTGCCGGATGCAAGTGGCAATATTTATTACCCGATGGAATATTATTTCAACTTCCCTCGGCTCATCGACGGAATCCTGTATGAAGAAAATCAATTCAGCGTTTCGATCCATGCACGCACCGGTGGGATGCTCCACTTCAACTGCAGATGGAGCGAGGATCTGCCGCTTCCCCCAAAGACACAAACGATTTCAAAGGAACAAGCAAAGGATGTTATTTTCAAATACAATGATGCAGAACTGGCGTACAATCGAGTCCACACCTCTACTCAGCCTCAAGATCCGAAAACAGAGACCAGATTGATTTATCAATTGGCGCCCAAACAAGCAAAGGCCAATCCGTATATGCTGATCGATGCGGTATCCGGAAGGCCCATCGACTATCAGGGAAAAGATTTAAATTTGGACAGCATCACAAAATTTGAAAAAGCCATTCAAGGCCATTGGATAGAAAAAGAAGCGACTATTTTAGCACAGCAGGGGATTATCGATAAAAGCAATTTTGAACCAAATCGTCCAATCACCAAAATCGAAGCGATCAAAATGCTTGTGGAATGCAAGGGCAACAACTATTATATTCCGCAGATGACAAAAGAGATGGGTGCCGGAGGGGATAGCCGGGATGTGGAAGAAGAAGTAGAATATACAGATATTACCGAAGACAGTGAAGATTATCCCTACGTAAAGAAAGCGATTCGTTATGGAATCATTGAAAACCTCAAAGAACCTTTGAAAAGAGAAGAAACATTGAGCCGTGAAGATCTGGCTGTGATGGTGGTCAGAACATTGGGATATGATGCGCTGGCGCAGGCAAGACAGATTTTCCGCGTATCCTTCTCCGATCAAGATCAGATCCAAGACGAAAAGATAGGCTATGTCGCGATCTGTGAAGGATTGAAACTCGTTGAAGGCGGAAATACAATCTTCAGACCGAAGGATAAAGCCACCATGGCAGAAGCAGCGAGCATGATTTACCGATCGCTGCAGCATTTCAATCGCTGGTAAGAAAAAATCCAATCGAAAAAAATTCCATTTCATTTTTAATTCAATCCATCATCAGCAAAAAGAAGTGAAAAAAATTCAATTTTCACTTCTTTTTTTGTGGACAGCGAAATAAATATATAAAGACATACAATCGCGATGCTGTGAAAAAAAACATATTTTTAAAGAGGACTAATATAATCATAATATGCAGGAATAAAAGGAAGGGGGAAGTTTCATGTCTGTGGAGCTGACAAAAGATTTGCTCAAGATGGAACAGAGCGCGGGCGATGGATATGCGCAAGCATTGGTAGAAGGAGATATTCTGGTTCCCGATACCAAGCCTGATATTTCCAGAATATTGTCGGTGGATGGGACGGTAGACATCACGAATAAAGAAGCTTCAGAAAATAAAATAGCGGTCAATGGCGTTGTAAACTTTAAAATTCTATATGTTTCAGACGGTGGAGAATACCCTGTTTATGGTATGGATGCCAGCGCGGCATTCACGCAAAGCATTGATATCCCCAAAGCAGCAAAAGGGATGAAAAATGATGTCAAAGCGGAAGTTGAACATATTGAGTTTGAGAAACTCAATGAACGGAAGATTGGAGTCAAGGCGGTCGTCAATCTCCTTGGAAAAAGCAGAACCATTTTTGAAATCGATGCACTGAAAGAGATTCAAGGGATCGAAAACCTGCAGGTATTGAGGGAATCGGTATCCTATCAAGAACAAGTCCAAAGCGCTCAATCGGAGGCCATTGTACGCGAAAGTTTCGAGCTAAGCCAAGACATGCCGGAGATCAAGGAAATCGTGCAGTGCAATGTCAATGCGGTGGAAAAAGAGAAAGAAATCACAGATGGCAAAATCGCATTGAGCGGATTATTAAAAACAAATGTGATCTATGTAGCGGATGATGACGATTATTCTTTGCACTTTCTGAAATATGAGATCCCATTTACGCATTTTATCGAACTCGAACAGGTACAAAGAGATATGGATGTGGAAATCAGCATGAAAATCAGCGATGTCTACACAGATGTTAAGAACAATGTAGATGAAGAGCGCAAGATATTGGATTTGGAAGCGGATGTACAGATGGAAGTGGCGTTAAACAGGATGGAACAAAAAGAATTTATCGTAGATGCCTACTCTCCCAGCTGTTCCCTTAGCTTAGAGACCCAAAAGATCGCATTGGATCAAATCATAGGGAAAAACAGCTCAAATACCATGATCAAAGAAACGCTGGAAGTACCTTCCGGAAAGCGAAATATCGATAAAATATTCAGTCTAAACGGGAAAGTCTTCCTGACAGACAGCATGCTCAGCGACGGGAAAAATCATATTGAAGGGGTTGCTTCGGTGACAATACTTTATATGCCTCCGGGAAACAATATCGAAGCGCAGAGCTTTTCGCAAGAAATTCCGTTTCGGCATACGATGGATATTGAAGGGGCAAAGAGCGATATGGAAGTAGAAACGGAACTCCATATCGATGATATTGACTACAATTTAATCAACCCCGATCAAGTAGAAGTCCGGCTCAATATCGGTGCCTCCTCAATCGTAAGGAAAAAGGTAGAGAAAGAAATCTTGATCAATGTAGAAGATACCGGGGAAACCATCGACATCAGCAAAAAGCCCAGCATTACCGTTTATTTTATCCAACCGGGAGATACGCTTTGGAAGATAGCGAAGCGGTACCATACGACCGTAGAAGAATTGATGAATGCCAATGAGATAGAAGACCCGAATCGGCTCGTACCCGGAGAGAGATTGTTTATTCAAAAGAATGTATTCCACCAATTTTAAAATTTCATCATATGGAAATAGCTCTAAAAGAGACCTGCTCAAAACAGCAGGCCTTTTTGTTATGCGAATTTTCAGCTATTTTTGCAGACAAAAATTTAATATATTGTATACAATATATCCGAAAGACATGATACAATAAGATATAGATAACGATAGCAGGGGGACTAAATATATGCAGGAAATAGAGACAGCAAAAGGAATAAAAATCTATGCCAGAGCGAAGATCAACCTATCATTGGATGTGGTGGGAAAAAGATCGGATGGGTATCACGAGTTGCGGATGATCATGCAGCAGGTGGATTTGTATGATGAAGTGGATATCCGAAAAACAAAAAGTGGGATTCTCCTTAAGACGGACTGTGATTTTGTTCCGAATGATGAGAGGAATATCGCTTATCAAGCTGCGCAGCTCATGATGAAACGATATCGGATGGATGGAGGAGTGGAGATCCATATCAAAAAAAATATTCCGGTAGCGGCCGGGCTTGCAGGCGGAAGCGCGGATGCTGCGGCGGTGCTGCAGGGAATGAATCAACTGTGGAAACTGGAGATTCCGCAGCAGGAGCTGATGCAGATCGGCCTGCAATTGGGAGCGGATGTTCCGTTCTGCATCTTAGGGGGAGCGGCTTTGGCGGAAGGAATCGGTGAGAAACTGACCCCTATTAAAGGGATCGATCAATGGGTATTGCTGTGCAAACCCAATATTGGCGTTTCTACACAGGAAGTTTATCGAAATTTAGATTGGGAAACCATCCAAGATCATCCGGATACCCAGCAATTGCTCAAAGCGATAGAAGATGAAAATATTTACGAAGTTGCAGGAGGATTGTGCAATGTTCTGGAGACGGTTACGATGCGCATGCATCCGCTCGTGAAGGATATAAAAGCAAAGATGATGGAATACAACGCTTTGGGCAGTTTAATGAGCGGAAGCGGTCCGACTGTGTTTGGTCTCTATAAAGATTATACAAAAGCAAAGAATGCTTACCTAAAATTAAGAAGAATCTATCAACAAACTTATTTAGTAAAAACCTATAGCGGGGGGGATCGGGGTGATGAATAAAAAACTAGGAAAACTGCGGCTGCAAAACTATCAGCCGCTTCGGGATGTTGTCTTTGAATATTTAAGGAGTGCTATTTTAAACGGCGATCTAAAACCGAAAGAGCGCTTGATGGAAGTGCAGTTGGCGGAGCAGCTTGGAGTTAGCCGAACACCGATCCGTGAGGCGATTCGAAAACTGGAATTGGAAGGCCTTGTTGTCATGATACCAAGAAGAGGCGCATATGTAGGGGATATTTCCGTGAAGGATATTTTGGATGTTTTAGAGGTACGCGAAGTATTAGAAGGATTGGCAGCTTTTCTTGCAGCGGAGCGGATGCAGGAGGATGAGCTGGAATCGCTGAGGCAGGTGACAAAAGAATTCTGGAAAGTCTTTGAAGAGAGAAATACTCAAGGGATGGTAGAGAAAGACAATGAATTTCACGATAAAATATTCCAGTCTACGCGAAATGCAAAGCTGATTCATATTGCCCACGGGCTCCATGAGCAGGTACAGCGGTTCCGGATCATGTATTTTTCAGAGTACAATACATCGAAGACATTGGCAGCAGAACACCAGGCGATTCTGGAGGCCATCGCAAAACGCGATGGGCAGAAAGCGCGTGAATTGGCACAGTACCATGTTCGAATGCTGCGAGATGCGATCAAGGATTTTGAAGATGAAGAATAAATGACGGACATTCCGATGGAATGTCTTTTTTTTTGCATAGACTTCTAAAAATCTACAAATAGTATACTAATGAGAAAAAAGATAGGAAAAGATCCAAAACTTTCAAAGATATTGTTTCGATGCGGATATTTATTCAAATCATATCGATATGTTTGGACAGGAAAATAGACGCATGCTGATGGGAGGGAAAAGCAGCAGTGAATTTTTATGAACAGCTATTCCAGAAGAAACCGAAAGAAAAAATCCCTGTTGAAAAAGAAATTGATGCCAATTTAGAAACGATCAAGGAAGAACTTTCTTTTTGTGATGATGTGGTTTACCGGGAGTTTAAAATAGGGCAGAAGCAAGAAATGAAGGCAGCATTGATCTATACAGAAGGGCTTGCGAATAAGACAATGCTCGATGAGTCGATCCTGGAAGATCTGATGTATTTTACTCGCATGGCAAATATGGATCCCAATGTGCTCAAGAAGAAGATCCATGAGGCCATTTTAGACGGGTCGATTTCCGTGGCTAATGTAAGGGAAAGCGATGATTTGGATGAAGCCATTGATGCCGTTCTGATAGGAGATTCTATACTGCTATTCGATCAATGGGATAAGATCCTGATCTTCGATGCAAAAGGATGGCCGATGCGCAGTGTAGGAGAACCGGAAATGGAAATGGTCATCCGGGGTCCTGGAGATGGGTTTAATGAAACGCTGCGAGTCAATACGGCACTGGTACGGAGAAGAATACGGGATCCAAAGTTTAAAATCAAGCAAATGCAGATAGGGAAGCGTTCTAAGACAGATATTGCTGTTTTATATATCGAAGGAATTACAAATAAGGAAATTTTAAAGATGGTAAAAGAAAGGCTGGATCAGATTCAAATTGATGCCGTCTTAGGAAGCAGTTATATTGAGCAATTGATTGAGGATGAATGGCGCTCTCCCTTTCCGCAGATTCAAAACACGCAAAGACCGGATGTCGTCGCTGCTGCACTCTATGAAGGCAGGGTTGCCATTATTATCGATAATACGCCTTATGCATTGATTGCGCCTGCTACGGTTGCTACATTTATACAGTCGCCGGAGGATCATTATGAAAGATTTTTCATCGCTTCTGCCATCCGAATACTTCGAGTGCTTGCCTTATTGACCAATTTGTATTTGCCTTCGCTTTATATTGCGATTACTTCTTTTCATCCGGGAATCCTCCCAACCGATTTGCTCCTCTATATTGCAGGTAGCAGATTAAATGTACCTTTTCCGGTCGTCATCGAAGCATTTCTAATGGAAGCTTCTTTAGAACTGCTTCGGGAAGCCGGGGTTCGCCTTCCCGGCCCTATCGGAGCTACCATTGGGATCGTGGGCGGTCTTGTATTGGGACAGGCTGCAGTCGAGGCGGGCATTGTGAGTCCGCTGATGGTGATTGTCGTTGCGCTGACGGCCATGGCTGCTTACTCTTCTCCGAGCTACAGCTTTGCAATCAGCTTTCGGATGCTCCGTTTTGTTTTGATGGCCGCTTCAGCATTTCTGGGACTGTACGGGCTCATATTGGCAACATTGATCATTCTAACTCACCTATGCAATCTAAAAAGCTTCGGGGTGCCTTATTTAAGCCCTCTTGTTGCCAGTGAGATGAAGTGGCAAGATTTTAAGGACTTTTTTATTCGAGTGCCTTTACATATGATGCGGCGAAGACCTCAATTTTTGCGTCCGGAAGATAGCATTCGGATGGGGAAAAATCGCCCAAATAACGCTGTGAAAGGGGATGACACCGGTGGAAAAAAACAATGATCGCATTACAAGCTTTCAACTGATGATGATGCTGGTTGGCACGATCATTGGGGTTGGGGTTTTATCGCTGCCTCGGGAAAGCGCAAAAGCGGTAGGCCCGGATGGCTGGATATTGGCTATTATAGGGGGAATCCTTACTTTGATTCTGGCGGTATTGATGTCGCAAGTTGTTCAGCGTTTCCCTCAAAAAACATTTCAGGAAATCGTCAATAGTTTGGTGGGAAAGGTAATCGGAACGATCCTTGTCTTCGGTTTTGCGGTTTATCATATCATTTTTTCTGCCTTACAATGTCGAATTTTTGGAGAAATCTTAAAAGAATACCTTCTTCTCTATACACCGGTTGAAGTGCTGATCATCGTGATGTTGTTGACGACAGCGTATGCGGTCCGAAGCGGAGCAAAGACGATCGTCCGTTTGGCTCAGATTATCATACCTGTGATGATTCTGCTTTCAATCATATTGGTAGTGACGCTTATGCCTGGAGCGGATTATACCAATTTGATGCCTGTGCTCCGCACACCTCCTTTGAAGCTATTGCAGTCAATACCGGTTATTTTATTTAGTTTTCTTGGAGTCGAGATGATATTAGTCTTATCCCCTTTTATAACCGATGTTCAAAATGTTCCCAAAAGGGCTTCTTTATCGATAGGGATCGTGACGCTCATTTATGTCCTCATGATTGTGGCTACCACTGCGCGACTTGGAATCGTCGAGACCACGCATATTATATGGCCAGGATTAGAGGTTTTCAAGACGGTAGATGTGCCGGATATTTTTATAGAAAATATTGAAATTTATGCCTTAGGCGGGTGGGTTTATCAGGTTTTTCTAACTTTGGTAGCTAATGTTTTTGCCGCCAGCCTGATGCTGCAATACCTCTTTCGGGCAAAAAGCCATAAACCTTTCGTACTTCCTATCCTTCCTGTGGTTTACTTTGTTGCATTGATTCCTGATAATCTTGCAGAAATCAACGAGCTTCTGAATCTGCTTACACAGAGATTTGGAATCGTTTATTTTGCGATAGTGCCTGTTGTTCTTTGGGGGATTAGTTTGTTCAAAAAACAAAAAGGAAGTGGGAAAAGTGCATCGTAAAAAATTAAAAATTTTTTTATGGATACTTGTCGGGGTTTCTATCCTCACCGGCTGTTGGGATAAAGTGGAGATAGAGGACAGAGCCTTTATTGCATTGATCGGAGTCGACAAATTCCAAGCCGCATCCGGGGACAAACAGGCTGTATTTTCCTCGGAAGGAGATGGTTTCAATCAGGAAAATCGATATACCGTTTCCTATGCATACCCCAATACGGGGATGATCGCACAGAAAATAGAGGGAGAACCAAAATTTATCTTTGTATCTACAGGGGAAGATTTATTTAACATCCGCGAATCAACAAATACCCGGCTGGGCAAAGAACTATTCCTGCGGCATATGAAAGCGATCGTGATCGGGGAAGAACTTGCAAAAGATGAACAGCTATTCCGGGAACTGATGGATCGAATCGACAGAAGCCCTGAGATAGGCAGAAAGTTACACCTGATGGTTACCCCCGGTCTGGCAAAAGACGTTTTAGACACATCCACAAAAGACGAAGGGGTATTGGGGCTTTATATCCGGGATTTGATGCAGAGAGCAGGAAGGCGGGCGAGGATTCCGGATGCGGATTTTGGGTATATTCTGCGCAGTTTGCATGAGAGCCAGACCGCAATCATTCCTCGCGTCATCTCTTCAAAAAATGAGTTCAAAGCAGCAGGATCAGGCGTGATTCGGGATTTTCGATTGGTGGGCTGGCTGGGGGAAATAGAAACGGAGGTATTGATGTTTATGATGGATAGAATAAAGGCCAGCACGGTGGATGTAGAGATGGACAATTTGATTCTGCCCCTTTATGTAACGGAGTCAAAGGCAAAAATGAAAGCATTTGAAAAAGATGGGGAGATTATCGTACGATTTGATCTCAAAATGGAAGCGGATCTAAAGCGGCATTTGTTTCAGCGGCTCGGAGAAACAGATGAAAGTGCTTATTACGAAAGGCTCCAAAAAGAAGCTTCCAAAATGCTGGAACATCAGATCGTTGCACTGTATAAAAAAATTCAGAAGAAATTCGGTGCGGATCTGCTGCAAGTAGGGGAGTATCTGCGCAAACATGAACCGGATTTATGGGAAAAGGTAAAAAACGACTGGGATAATGTATATCGGACTACAAAGGTGGAGGCCGATGTAGATTTGAAAATCAGGCGTTTGGGCGTTACCATGTGATAAATAGAAAATTTGCGTAAAACGGTTTAAAAATTCCCTATTTTGTACATACTAGAAAAAGACGGGGGGAATAAAAATGAAGAAATGGATTCAGAATCAAAATATACATAAAAATAAGGAACGATTAGCTGCGGGGATTCTATTGATCCTTTGTATGGTAGGACTGTTTTCCAGCATCAATCCGGGAACAAAACAAAGCGGCGAAAGCTATAAAGAGCAGCTTATCCGATTTCATGTGATCGCAAACAGCGACAGGCCGCAGGATCAGATCATCAAAGAAAAGGTGCGGGATAGAATTATTGAAGAAATGAATCCTAAAATTGCCCGATCCAAAAGTTTAGAAGAAACCCGCAGCATTCTTCTCAACCATATCGATGAGATCCAACAAATTGCGAAAACGGAGCTTCAGAAGAATCACCGAGATGATCCGGTTACCGTTTCGCTAGGGGATTTCGATTTCCCCACCAAAACATATGGGGACATTACCCTTCCTGCCGGGAATTATGAAGCGCTTCGGGTTGTTATCGGTGAAGGAGAGGGCTCCAACTGGTGGTGCGTACTGTTTCCTCCTCTGTGTTTTATCGATATGGAGCAGGGACTGACATCGGAAAGAACCAAAAAGGAAATGATGAGCGTTCTCACAGAGGAAGAGTATAATCAAATTCGCACAGCCCGGAGCGAAGATGAAGTGCCTATCCGATTGAAATTTAAAGTGGTAGAACTGTACGAACAAGCAAAATCAAATGTCGGGAAATTTGTAGGAAGAAGATGAACATCTACTGCTTTCCGTGAATCCTTGCTTACTTACGGATGACCGAAGGTCGCCTTCTACAAATGATGTTTTAGGTTGCTCCTGCAACTTATAATCGCCGGATATATTCGTAAAGAACGCTCCGCCTGACAAGGAATTTGAGAAAACGAGTCCTTCAAATTTTGCTCAAAGTCTAACGCTCCTACAGGGCGTCCATGCCCTGGAGGTCGCTGAACGAACGTCCTGTTCGTTCTACGACTTTGAGCAAAATTTTCAGGTCGTTTTCTTAGCAAATTCCTTGTAAAGGATTCGCTTTTCTTTACGAATATATCCGTTCATGCATTGCAAGCAAGTTTTTTCCTCAAGATATGAAAATTGTCGTCGATCTACAATGATGCAAAACCCCTTGGAGATCGACGATGGTTTAATTTTTGAGCTCAAACGGGTGGTCTGCCCGTTTTTTTATGCGCAAAATCATTATCTATAACTGCATATTCTACACCAGGATGAGGGAAAATAAAGCTGTATGATTAAAGGATTCCAACGAATTCCTTGCAATCAAAGGAGGAAAAAACATGAGAAAAATTTTTTTGATTACTTGTGTGATACTGATAGCATTTTTCATGACAGCTACTTTTTATATGAATCGATATTTCAATATCGCACTCGCCCAGGGAACGCTCTATTGGGGTTCTAGTGGAGATCAAGTCATACAGCTGCAGACAAAACTGAAAAATTGGGGCTATTATGACGGGCCTGTTGACGGGATTTTCGGAGGAAAAACCTTTCAGGCAGTGAAGGACTTCCAAAAAAAGCACGGATTGGCGGTTGACGGCGTTGTAGGACCCGCTACAGCTGAAAAATTGGGAATGCCTTACAAGAAAGCAGGAGGAGGCCAGCAAAATTACCAATCCAGCTCCAGGGGTTCATTTAGAGAAGATGAGGTGACACTGTTGGCAAAGGCGATTACGGGAGAAGCCCGCGGAGAACCTTATATCGGACAGGTAGCAGTGGGGGCTGTTGTTTTAAATCGGGTAAAGAGCCCTTCTTTCCCAAATACGATAGCAGGCGTAATCTACCAGCCAGGCGCTTTTACGGCGGTATCGGATGGACAAATCAATTTGCCTCCGGACCCGAGCTGTCTAAAAGCAGCGCGGGATGCGCTAAATGGATGGGATCCGACGGGAGGTTGTCTCTATTATTGGAACCCCGCTACCGCGACAAGCAAGTGGATCTGGACGAGAACGGTCGTAAGAAAAATCGGCAAACATTGGTTTGGAAACTAAGGAGGTGAGCGATTTGAGAAAAAGATATATTCTTCCAACGGTGTTGGCAATTGCGCTCGTTGCTACAGCAGGTTGGGGACATGCTCAGTATCAGGAGAAAAATAATTATTATATCCATCTGGAAAATCAATACCAGCGATTGTATTATGATTTGACGGGGAGCGTCGAAAGCATTACGACCGACCTTTCTAAACTGATGGTTTCTTCTCCTCAAAAGAAAGAAAATTTGATTTTGTACTCCAACATATGGAAAAATGCCTATAATGCCCAGGAAAAACTGGCTCAGCTCCCCATCCGGCATGCAGAGATCAGCAAAGTTCAAAAATTTCTCAATCAGCTGGGAGACTATACTTTTGCGATGGCACAGAGGACATTTCAGGGGGAAGAATTGCAGGATAAGGAACGGGGCAATCTGGAGCAGCTCCACAATTATTCCCTTGAACTCACCCAGAGCTTAAGGGAGCTTCATGAAAAGGTAT
>JAMNXX010000261.1 GCA_023623095.1 Bacillota bacterium
AGCGATCATCCCCGCAGCGATTTTAGCCGGAGAACGGTGCGTCATAGAAAATTTGCCTGATATTAAGGATGTACATATATTAGGAGAAATATTGCAGCAATTGGGAGCAGAAGTATCTTTTGATTCTGCCAAGGGAGCCATGGAGATCGACAGCAGTATGCTGGAAGATTGTGTTGTTCCCTATGAGATGGCAGGAAAGTTAAGGGCTTCCTATTATTTCCTGGGGGCAGCGATAGGCAGGTTTGGGAAAGCCCGCGTTGCTTATCCGGGAGGCTGCGATATTGGGGCGAGACCAATTGATCAGCATATCAAAGGCTTCGAGGCATTGGGAGCTAAAGTAAAAATTGAGCACGGAATGATCTCGGTAGAGGCGCAGGAACTGGTAGGGGCAAAGATTTACTTAGATGTGGTCAGCGTAGGAGCGACCATTAATATTATGATGGCCGCCTGCAGGGCAAAAGGGACGACCATTATTCAGAATGCCGCAAAAGAGCCTCATATTGTGGATACTGCTAATTTTTTGAACTTTATGGGGGCAGATATCCGAGGAGCGGGAACTGATATTATCAAAATTCGGGGAGTCGACCGCCTAAAAGGCTGCACTTATAGCATTATCCCCGATCAGATCGAAGCAGGGACATTCATGATCTTTACTGCTGCTGCCGGCGGAGATGTGCGCATCAACAACATTATTCCAAAGCATTTGGAGTCTGTGATTGCCAAATTGGAAGAAATCGGAGTAAAAATAGAAGAAAATGAAGATTCATTGCGCGTTGTGCGAGACGGTCCTTTAAATGCTGCTCACATCAAGACACTTGTATATCCGGGATTTCCTACAGACCTGCAGCAGCCGATTTCTGCACTGCTCACGCAGGCTCGAGGAACAAGCATTATTACGGAAACCATTTATGAAGGCCGGTTCAAGCATGTAGATGAATTGAAACGGATGGGAGCGCAGATCCAGACAGAGGGAAATGTGGCTATCATCCGAGGGGTAGAGCGCTTATCCGGAGCACCTGTTTTTGCAACGGACCTAAGGGCAGGCGCAGCATTAATCGTTGCGGGATTGATGGCAGAAGGAATTACAGAGATAGGAAATATCCACTATATTGAACGGGGATATGAAAATATCGAAACAAAACTTCGCAGTTTGGGCGCAAAAATAAAAAGAAAAAAATAGCGCAGGCAGGTACGTAATCTACCTGCCTTTTCTATATAAAAAAAATAAGATATAATAATTATTATTGGGTTTATTTCAATAAAATGAGACAGCACCGGAAATTGGAGGACGGATATGGGACTAAGGTTTTGTTCTTTAGCAAGCGGCAGCAGTGGAAATTGTCATTTTATCGCAAGCGAAGCGACAAGTCTGCTGATCGATGTTGGACTTTCTGGAAAAAGAGTAGAACAATCTCTGGAGAGGATAGGAGAAAGGATTCAAGATGTTCAGGGGATTTTAGTAACCCATGAACATCGGGATCACATTCACGGTGTGGGGATATTATCAAGAAGGTTCGATATTCCCATCTATGCCAACGCCCATACTTGGGCTGTGATGGAGAATTATATTGGAGATGTCCGTGAAAAAAATATAATGGTTTTTGATACGGGAAAAGAATTTTGCATCAAAGATATCCAAATCAAGCCCTATTCGATTTCTCACGATGCGGCAGATCCAGTTGCCTTTTCATTTTATCATGACGACGGCAAAATAAGCATCACAACGGATTTGGGTTGTGTCACAGACAAAATCAAAAAAGAAATAAAAGACTCAAATCTGCTCATGATCGAATCGAACCATGATGTGGAGATGCTGAAAATGGGCAGATACCCTTATTATTTGAAAAAAAGAATTTTAGGAGACAAAGGGCATTTATCCAATGAAGCAGCGGGAAAACTGATTGTGGATATGATGCAGGAATCTGCCCCTCCGGAGATGGTTTTATTGGGACATTTGAGCCAAGAAAATAATTTCCCCGAACTGGCTTATGAGACAGTAAAGGAAATATTGGTATCGAACAAAATTCAAGTAGGTACAGACATTTGTATTGACTTGACGTATCGAGACAAAGAAAGCAAGATATACTACATCGAGAAATAATTTTGGGGGAGGAATATCATGAATTTTTATTATGATAACCAAAATGGAAGATATCATTTCCAACGAAGAAGGACTCCTTCTTGGTTTACGCTTATTGCTGCTGTGTTGGTAGCTGCAATTATCGGCGGAGTGATCGGTGTATATCTTGGACCTTATCTGCTGGGCAAGTCTGTCCCTTATATTACAGACAAATCCGGAGATCCCGTTCAACCCCAAAACATTGAGATTCTTGCGGAAACAGAAGATCTTAAAGTGATACCGACGGTGGCCAAGAAGGCGATGCCTTCCGTAGTCGGAATTACCACTGTTACGGAACAAAGAGATTTCTTCTTTGGGATCAGGCGCGGAGAAGGAGTGGGGACAGGCGTTATCGTGGATGACAGTGGATATATATTGACCAATTCTCACGTGGTCAATGATGGTCGGGCAGCAGAGGTAAAAGTTTTGCTTTATGATGGAAATACATTAAGGGCAGATGTATTGTGGAATGATTCCCTTTTGGATCTGGCTGTTTTGAAAGTCAATGCAAAAAATTTGCCCGTAGCCTCCCTTGGAAATTCAGACGAAATGGAAGTAGGGGATCTGGCCATTGCGATCGGAAATCCATTGGGATTGGCTTTTGAGCGTACCGTAACATCTGGAATTATCAGCGGATTGGATAGAAGCGTTCCTGTAGGAGAATTTGAGAGCATTGAGGGATTGATCCAAACCGATGCGTCCATAAACCCCGGCAATAGCGGCGGACCTTTGCTGAATGCGAAAGGAGAAGTTATCGGAATTAATACGGCAAAAATCCAGACAGGGGAAGGATTGGGTTTTGCGATTCCTATCAATACAGCAAAGCCGATTGTGGATGAGTTTATAGAAAAGGGCGAGTTCACGAAAGTATATTTAGGCATTCAAGGAGTTAGCACAGCACAGTATGTTCAAGCATATGGAGATGATCTGGGAACAACAGAAGGGGTACTGGCGATTCGTGTATCTCCCAATTCTCCGGCAGATAAAGCTGGGATGCAAGATGGAGATGTGATTCTTGCGGTAGATGGAAAGAAAGTAGATACCATGCGTCAACTGAGCCGACAACTTTATGAATATCGGCCGGGAGATGAAGCAGAGTTGGAAATCATGAGAAGAGGCCAAAAAATGAAAATAAGGGTTGTATTTGAAGCAGCGCAAAGCTAAATTTGGAAATAAGATAAGGGATAAATGGTGCCTAAGCATGTGTTCAACATGCCTAGGCATATCTATTTATGGCATCGTAAATTTATCATCAAAAGAAAAGAGGATAAAGTTGAGACCGTATCGCTTTCTTTTTATGATATTCGGCATGATTTCAATGTTTATCGGGCTAATCGGCATTGTGGTTCCAGTGCTGCCGACAACGCCATTTATCTTATTGGCATCCGCCTGTTTTGTAAAAAGTTCGGAAAAACTCGATCGATGGTTTAAAAGAACAAAAATATATAAGAACTATGCAGAAGATTTCATCAAAGAAAGATCAATGACTCTCAAAAGAAAGATCAAGATCTTATTCATATCTAGCTTGATGTTGGCATTTCCGTTAATGAAGCTGGATAACATTTATATAAGATTCTGTATTGTATTGATCATCATCTTTAAATATTATTATTTCTTTTTTAGGATAAAAACAAAAAAAGAAGAAAATAAATTAAGAAAGGAAAAAATATGAATATTACGGTTATCGCTGTAGGAAAGATAAAAGAAAAGTATATACAAGAGGGAATAAAGGAATTTACGAAGAGATTATCTAGATATTGTACTTTAGATATTATAGAAATTGATGATGAAAAGGCCCCGGAAAATTTATCTCAAAGGGAAAAGGAAATCGTAAAAGAAAAGGAGGGAAATCGGATCCTCTCCAAGATTCCCCAAAATTCCTTTATTATTTCCCTGGAAATAAGGGGGGAGCAATTATCCTCCGAAGAATTGTCGAAAAAGATAGAGAAATTAATGATCGGTGGTACAAATCATATTACCTTCATTATAGGCGGCTCACTGGGATTATCAGATGATGTACTAAATAGGAGCGATTACAAACTATCTTTTTCCAAAGTAACGTTTCCTCATCAGTTAATGAGGCTTATCTTGCTTGAGCAAATCTACCGAAGCTGGAAGATCATGAAAGCAGAGCCGTATCATAAGTAGTCGCAAAAAATTTGGGAGTGTAAATAAATCTGTGCTGAACTACCCATTTCAATATTTGGGAACCCGCAAGGTAAGTGTGCCAACTCGAGTAGTCATTTATTAATGTTTGGTATATATTGCAATTTGTAATATATCCTTATTTTTATTTTTCCTTAGAAATATTAAAATGCTAGATTCTTATTTACAATAATTTAGGTTGAATTTATCCTAAACGGAGAATATAATATAGTAAAGGGAAGGTGAAAATCTTATGAAAGTTAATATAAATAATTTAGTCTCTATTTCAGAAGCGAATCAAAATTTTTCAAAGGTAGCTAGATTAGTAGATGAAAACGGAGCTGCAATTATTTTAAAAAACAATGTACCTCGTTATGTATTAATAGAATACAGCCAATTCCAAAAAGAACAAATATCAGATGATGAAGAAGTAGATAAAGTTGCTAAAAGAATATTATCGAAATATATGAAGGCTTTCGAGGAATTAGCTAAATGAAAAGATTAACGAAAGTTCAGATATTAAAAATGCATAGCCTCCTTATTGAGGAGACAGGTGGTAGTGATGGTATTAGAGATGAAGGACTATTAGATTCTGCTTTAAATACACCCTTCTAGACTTTTGACGGGGAGGATATTTACAAGACTATTCAAGCTAAGGCAGCAAGATTATGTTTCTCACTTATTAACAATCATCCGTTTATAGATGGAAATAAGAGAATAGGAATATTGGCAATGTTAGTTTTTCTTGAAGTAAATGATATTAAGATTGTATGCACAGATGAAGAATTAATTGAACTAGGCTCAAGTTTAGCGGATGGCTCAATAAGTTTTGAAGATTTATTAAATTGGATAATTGATCGCAGTTAATAAAAGGCTTGGCATAAAATGAATATACCAAGCTTTTTATTTTACAAAATTTGGGATATTTATTAATCAGATAAATTTTGTGAGTAGAACGGATATGATAAACCATCCGGATATTTTTTTGACCGTTTCACATCAAATCCCACATCTCTGGATATTTTCCCATCATTTATACTTTTTCAAAGGGCATTTCTCTGATACAATTAATTTGAGTCATTTTAGCATTCTCCCAGCTCCTCCCCTCCAAAGGAAGACCTTGAGAGGCTTATGTATGAAATAATTCAGGCAAATAGCCTGCTTTCACATATATTTTACGATAGCATCTGACATTATCAAGCATGAATGTTATGATATAATTTGGCTTGTCATTACTCATTTGAAAGAGCGGAGGTATTATATGCAATGGAGGACCTCATATTAGATATTATAAATGAGTTTGGATATATTGGTATTTTCTTATTGATAACGATTGAGAATATCTTTCCGCCGATCCCATCTGAGGTGATTTTAACTTTTGGGGGATTCTTGACAACATTTAGCAGGATGAATATGTGGAAAGTTTCTATATCTGCTACAATGGGTTCAGTGTTAGGGGCCATTTTATTATACAGTGTGGGTAGAGTTTTGAGCATTGGACGCATCTATAGTTTTGTTGACAGCAAGATTGGCAGAAAACTGCATTTAAGAAAAGAAGATATTAAAAGAGCAGGCAAATGGTTCAATCAGTATGGAAATAAAGCGGTGTTTATTTGCAGATTTGTTCCAATCGTACGCAGCCTAATATCCATACCGGCAGGAATATCAAAAATGAAAATGAGCATTTTCTTATCTTTGACAACAATTGCTTCCTTTATATGGAATATCGTGCTCATATATTTAGGAAGAGTAGCAGGAAAATCATGGCATAATATTGTGGATTATATCGATTTCTATACAAGCATTGTGATCATCGTTTTTTTATCAATTGCTATTATCTTTGGAGCGGTTTTTATAAAGAGGAGGTTTATTAAGAACAAATATTAAAAAGAATATATATCGTTTTTAGTCGATTTTCCCAATACCGAATCAGAAAGGTGAGGACGAGAAGATATGGCAAAAAATAAAGTATTTATTGGTAGCTTATGCACCATTGCTGCTCAAGTGTTATTTGGCTTCAGCTTTTTATTTACGAAGGAAGGTACAGCTTTGGTATCGCCGTGGACATTGCTGAGCTGGAGGTTTTTTGTTGCTTTTTTATTGTTTAACATCTGTATATTTTTTGGAATCATGAAAGTCAATTTTAAAGGGAAATCACTTTTACCGCTGGCCCAAATAGCGCTGCTGCAGCCTATCATATATTACATCGGAGAAACTTTTGGTATTAGCCTTACAACCACATCGGAGAGCGGCGTTATTCTTGCGAGCATCCCAATCGTGACATTGTTGTTTTCCAGTATGATATTAAAGGAATTTCCTACAAAATTGCAGGTGGCAGGGGTGAGTACAACAGCGATAGGCATCGTCATCATTGTCCTGGTGAAAGGCTTTGAAGCAAGATTTAACATTATTGGTTATACAATGTTGGTCGTTGGAGTCATCACATACAGTTTATATTCTGTCTTCTCACAGAAAGCCGTTGAATTTTCAAGTGTAGAGAAAACGTATATAATGACGCTCTTTGGCACTATTTTCTTTACTGCTGTTGCTTTTATTGAAAACGCAACGGCCGGAACATTGAGGGAATTTATCCTTCTTCCCTTGACCCATCGGAACTTTTTAATATCCGTTTTATATTTGGCTGCAGGCTGTTCTGTCGCTGCATTTATTTTTTACAATGCGGCTATCGCTTATATCGGGTCAAACAGAACGGTATCCTATATCGGCATTGGCACGATCGTGAACGTTAGTGCGAGCATTTTCATATTGAAGGAACCCTTTTCCGTTTATCAAGGCATTGGTACGGTCTTGGTACTGATGGGGGTTTATATCGCAAATGCAAATCCTGTATCGATAAAAAAGATGATCTCAAAGAAGAGGCAGCCTTTGCAAAAGAATCAATTTGAGCATGCAGAGTAAAATCTTCGAATGATTTTCCTGCAACACTGGGTTTTACCCGCCTTGGACGATTCTGTTGATACAAAAAATAAATTTAGATATTGAGAGAAAAAATAAGTATCAGAAAGGGTGCAAAGATGCGAGCGATTGCTAGATCGTTTTAAACGAATGATAGCGGTTTGCGGGTTGGGGAAAGGCTATTCTAAAGGTGGAGGTTGGCCTGTCAAGTATCTGAATCCATTACTAGTAACAGAGATAATTGCTCAAATAAAGGGAATGGGTATGCAAAATGCTACCGGTTGCAACGAATGATAGCGATTTGATCAAAAATGAAGGTTTTTTCGCATGAAAAACGGACAAACTGATAAGAAATCAAAGAATAAAAAATATCGAGGGAAAGCAGATATGGGAAAAAAACATGTAATCGTTGTGGGAGGCGGAGCCTCGGGGATGATGGCTGCCATTGCTGCGAGGAGGCAGGGTGCAGATGTTACGATCCTGGAGAGAAATCCGCGGGTTGGAAAAAAGATACTGGCTACCGGAAACGGGCGATGTAATTTTACGAATGTCAATGCGGATATTCACTGCTTTCATGGCAGCAATCCCAAATTTGCATACAGCGCATTGTCCAGGTTTAGTCCCCGGGAAACAATCGATTTTTTTGAAAATCTCGGGATTGCCCATAAGGTAGAAGATGCCGGCAAAGTGTTTCCAATGTCCGATCAAGCTTCCAGCATTTTGGATGTACTGCTTTATGAGCTGAACGAAATCGGCGTTTCGATCGTCTGCAATGCTTATGTAAAAGAGATTATATATCAAAAAGATGTATTTAAAATCGTATTAGAAAACGAAAATATATTTAAAGCAGACAGGGTCATCATCGCTACGGGAGGAAAGGCGATGCCTTCTACCGGTTCAGATGGAAACGGATTTGAATTGGCAAAGAAGCTGGGGCATACCGTTACCGATATCTTTCCTGCCCTTGTGCAGTTAAAGCTGGAAGGTGGATTTTTCAAACAGATTGAGGGAGTGAAATTCGTCGGAACTGCTGAGATTTTGCATAACAGCAAGTCGATTGCAAAAGACAGAGGAGATATTTTATTTGGCAATTATGGGGTTTCAGGCCCTCCTATTTTGCAGCTCAGCAGAAAAGCCGGGGAGCTGCTGCAGAAGAATGAAAAGGCGGTATTGAAGATAGCCATTATCGATCAGATGCCGAAAGAGCAGTTGCAAAAACTTCTGATGACCCGTTTTACAAATCAGCCCAAAAAGACAATCGCATTCAACCTAGTCGGCCTGATAAACAAAAGGCTGATCCCTGTTTTGCTGAAAGAAGCAGGTATTGACGATTTAAAGCTTCCTGCAGGGAACGTTTCTAAAAAAGATTGTGAGAAAATCGCAAATATATTGGTAGACTGGAGATTCAATGTAAGGGGAACGAAAAGCTGGCCAAGCGCACAGGTGACTGCAGGAGGTGTTAATACAAAAGAAATCAACCCTAATACCATGGAGTCAAAGATCGTAAAAGGATTGTTTTTTTCAGGCGAAATTATCGATATCGACGGGCAGTGCGGCGGATTCAATTTGCAGTGGGCATGGTCATCCGGGATGATTGCCGGACAGAATGCTGCGCTTTGATATCGTCTCCGGGGTTTTCCTCTTAATAAGAGCGGGAAACATTTTTGCTGATGAAAGTAGAATGTGGGAAAATACTTTTCAGTCTTTTTAAAAAGTGGGTCTAATGGAGAAATGCCCATAGAAAAACTCCTTTCTGACATCGTTGATTTCGGATCCTTGTCAGAAAGGAGTTTCTATTTTTAAGAAGATACAAGTTTTTACATCTTCATATCAAAATGATGGGTATTTTTTTATCTACGGGCAGTTTCGGCTCAAAAGCCTTTGCGATTGGTAAACAAGTATTGGTATCATTCTTTTTTTATTTTTGGTAAAATGATCGTTTCAAAAAAATTGTCCAGTTGATTTGGTTTCAATGAGTAGATTTTTTCTTCACCGATGTCCACAGAAACTGCATCGCTGCATTCTCCTAAACAAAAGGCAGGGTTGATGAATACCTTGTCTCCCAATTGGTGTTTATCGATCAGATCTTGCAGGCCATGAATGATGTGGTAAGAGCCTTTTAAATGACATGCAGTGCCAACGCATACTTTTATAATCATTTCTTCACTCTCCTAAACTCTTTTTTGTTTTAGGATGATGCAATATATGTCTGTTCTTACTTAAGATTCCGTTATACAGGGAAATAATGACAGGGTTTTCTTCTGATTTTTTGATCTGCGAGATGCTGTCGGCTTTATAAATTCCTTTTGTTCTGCTGTATTTCATATCCCCATTCATTGAAACCGGTTGTCCTGCACCACCGATGCAGCCTCCTGGGCAGGCCATAACTTCAATAAAATCATATTTTCGTTCCCCGGATTTGATTTGCTTTATTAATTTTTGTACACTGCTCAATCCATTTACGACTGCGATGTGAACTTTTTTATCATCGACCGTGATGCATGCTTCCTTTACGTTATCCAGACCTTGTGCGGGCTGGAAGATTTCGTGGATCGGGTTGCTATTGGATATTTTTTCTGTGCTGCATCTTCGGATGACGGCTTCAGCGACGCCACCGCTTGCCCCGAAGATTACGCCGGCACCACTCGCTAAACCGAAGGGCATGTCTAGGGATTCAGGTTCTAATTCTTCGAATGCGATCCCCGCTTCTTTGAACATTCGGGCTAATTCCTGTGTTGTAAGGACAATATCCACATCTTTTACTCCGTTGTTTCTATATTCTTCTCGGTTTGCTTCGTATTTCTTGGCAGTACAGGGCATGATGGATATCATGATGGTTTTTTTGTTTTCTGCTGCATCTCTTTTTTTATAATGTTCTTTAATGACAGCGCCAAACATCTGTTGTGGAGATCGACAAGTAGACACATTTTCTTGGAGTTCAGGAAATTTTTGCTCTACCAATCGGACCCATGCAGGGCAGCAAGAAGTAAACAAAGGGAGTGAATCTGGATGATTAAGAAATTTATCCAAAAACTCTTTTGTTTCTTCAATAACGGTTAAATCTGCGCCAACACTTGTATCATAGACTTCGTCAACACCAAGCTTTTTTAATGCAGCTGCAATTTTTCCGGTTACGATCTCTCCTGGCGGAAGTCCAAATTCTTCGCCCAATGCGACTCGGACCGCCGGAGCGATCTGTACGACAACTCTTGTATCTGGTTGATTAATCGCTTCCCAGGCTTCGTCCACATGACTCTTGATAACAATCGCTCCTGTTGGGCATACGGAAGCACATTGTCCACAATTGACACACGCCACCTCTGCAAGTTTTCTATCGAAAGAGGGAGTCACTTTTATTTGCGCACCTCTGTATGCGAATCCCAATACGCCGATTCCCTGAATTTCTTCACACATCCGGACGCAGTCCCCGCATATGATGCATTTATTTGGATTGCGGACTAAGGAAATGCTGCTGTCGTCGATTTCAAATTTTGCCTCTGGTTTTTCAAATCGTATCTTCTTAAGGCCGAGTTTCAATGCCAATTCTTGTAGCTTACATGTTCCGTTTTTTTCACAGATGGTGCAATCACCGCAGTGGTTAGAAAGGAGCAATTCTAAAATCATTCTTCGATATTTTTGAAGCCGTGGTGTATTGGTAAATATTTTCATGCCGTCTTTCGGGGGTGTGGAGCATGATGTCAGGATTTGTCCCCGATCATTTTCTACCACACACATCCGGCAAGCACCATATATACTTAATTCTGAATGATAACAGAAAGTAGGCAGCTCGATACCCGCTCGTCTAACGACGTCCAATACATTTTTTTCTTTGTCGAAGCTTACGGGTTGATTATTTATGAAAATCTTCTTTTTCATCAGGATTACACCCCCTCGATTGCTGAAAATGGACATGATTCGATGCAGGCACCGCATTTGATGCATTTTTCTTCATCGATCCGGAACGGTTCTTTTAATTTGCCTTCGATAGCATTTACCGGACATGCTTTTGCACATTTGCTGCATCCTTTACAACGATCTGCATGAATTTTAAACACTCTTAAACTTTCGCAAGAACCTGTAGGACATCTTTTGTCAACAATATGTGCGATATATTCATCCTTAAAATAGTTTAATGTACTGATAACAGGGTTACCCGCCGTTTTTCCTAAGCCGCACAATGCCGTGTGACTGACCGTATCCACTAAGTCATATAGCAAATCGATATCTTCCAATTCTCCCTGACCCGATACAATTTTTTCAAGTATTTGCAGCATCCGTTTGGTTCCTTCTCTACAAGGAACGCATTTTCCGCAAGATTCATTTTGGGTAAAATTCATAAAAAACTTCGCTACATCGATCATACATGTATCTTCATCCATTACGACCAATCCGCCTGAACCGATCATCGCTCCAACTTCTTTTAGAGAATCAAAATCCATAGGCAGATCCAGATGTTCTTTTGTTAAACATGCCCCGGATGGTCCCCCGATTTGTACTGCTTTAAACTCCTTGTTGTTTTTGATTCCGCCGCCGATATCATAGATCACTTCGCGCAATGTGGTTCCCATAGGGACCTCGATGAGGCCTGTGTTATTGACATTTCCCGTTAGCGCAAAAGCTTTCGTTCCGGGACTATTTTCTGTGCCGATGCTTTTATACCAGTCCGCACCGTTTAAAATAATGAAAGTAACGTTGGCAAATGTTTCAACATTATTCAATACAGTTGGTTTCTCCCATAGCCCTTTTTCTACCGTTCGAGGAGGTTTGACCCTGGGCATGCCTCTATTTCCCTCTATGGAAGCAGTTAGCGCACTGCCTTCTCCGCAGACGAAGGCTCCTGCACCCCGGTTGATATGAATATCAAAGTGAAAGTCAGAGCCGAGGATGTTTTTTCCTAAAAGTCCGTATTCTCTCGCTTGTTCGATTGCATTCTTCAGCCGCTCGATTGCCAGAGGATATTCTGCCCGAACGTAAATATATCCCTCTGTACTTTTTGTGGCATATCCTGCTATGAGCATTCCTTCAATAATTCGATGGGGGTCTCCTTCCATAATGCTTCGATCCATGAAGGCTCCCGGATCCCCTTCATCTCCATTGCATACCACATATTTTACATCGCTTTCTTGCTTTAAGACTTGCGTCCATTTGGTCCCTGTTAAAAAGCCTCCTCCTCCTCTTCCGCGCAACTTCGATTCCGTTATCATTTCACATATTTCTTCCCGGCTAAGCTCTTGGATAGCTTTTTGGAGGGCTTTATATCCATCATTGGCAATATATTCTTTAATGGACTCTGCATGAATGCGCCCGCAGTGTTCCAGCACGTTTCTTGTCTGTTTTTTATAAAATGGGATGCTGTCTTCTGAGGGAAAGATTTTATCTCCGTCTTGATACATCAATCGCTCGATTGCTTTTCCTTCCATTAATGTTTTTTCTACGATCTCTTCACAGTCCTCTGGTTGTACTTTTATGTAAAAATATCCTTCCGGTTCGATGCGCAGAAGCGGACCCATTTCACAAAATCCATGACAACCGCTTTTTTTAACGGCAATGCCTTCCTTTTCTTCTTCCAATTCGATATCCACCAGTAGATCTTTTTCAGCAATTAGATTCTTGATTTTTTCATAAATGATGAGAGAGCCTCCCGCTACACAACCCGTTCCGGCACAAACCAATACTTTTCTCTTCTGCAGTTTTAGTAAATGATTATATTTTATCCTGCTTTCATGAAGTCGGCTTACCGTGGAAAAAGTCATTTTTCTTCCTCCTTTCTGAGGGTGTCGATCAGTTCTACCGCTTCTTCGGGCGTTATTTTTCCATAT